>NZ_JBWJVQ010000242.1:0-61018 GCF_056339875.1 Blautia sp. ZXY-1-C6 | reverse complement strand
CCCACATTTGTTTGTTTAATTTGTCGTTCTTTATCTCGTTTACGATGATTTTATTGTAGCATTTATACAATCCAAAATATATAATCAGATATGCGGATTTTTCACGCCCGTATTCCTACAAATTGTATGAATGCATCTCAAGTATTGTGCCAACAGTAACCGGCAGCCATATAATAAATTTTAAAATCAACCGTAAATACACTTGTAACACAACTCTAAACACTGTATAATTTTGTACATACAGATATCAGATTTTAAAATCATTTGTGCACAATAAGACTTTTAAACCTGATTTATCTAAACATGAAGAAATACGATTTATATAACAGATCAACAGATTCCGAATGTTTTACAGTAAATATTTAACAGGTGGTGAACACAATGTTTTCAAAAAAATTATTAATACCTCTGCTATCGCTCAGCCTTCTTGTTACTCCTGCATACAGCAGTCATGCTGCTGAAAATGCAGAGGCCGCGGAAACATCCGTAGAAGGTCAGGGAATGCTTTCCCCTTCTTCATCTTCAGAGAGTTCTGAAAGCGTCTTTAACGGTTCCGGGGCAGGCACATCTTCAGAACCAGTCACAGATGAGAAACTGGAGACAATTTTAAAACAGGTTCAAAGTCAGCTTCCCGCTGAAAACGGAACCTGGGCTGTTTTCATATCCGATCTTGTAAATGGAACCGAGGGCAGTCTTAATGATCAGAAAATGCAGGCTGCAAGCCTGATCAAGCTCTATATCATGGGAGCTGTCTACGAGAATTATGATCAGATAACCGGACAATACGGCAGGGATTCTGTAGACTCCAATCTGTACTCCATGATCACAGTCAGCGATAATGATGCAGCCAATACCCTGACAACTTATCTTGGCGGCGGCGATTCCGCAGCAGGTATGCAGGCTGTCAACAGTTTCTGCCAGGCACATGGCTATGACCAGACTCACATGGGACGTATGCTCCTTGCCAGCAATGAGAATGATGATAACTACACATCTGTAGGAGACTGTGGTCATCTCCTGCAGGAGATTTATAAACAGGATACATCCGGCTACACCCATGCCGCTGATATGTTTAATCTGCTCAAGGCACAGACACGCTGTAACAAAATTCCCGCACAGCTTCCGGAAGGAGTCAAAACCGCAAATAAAACCGGAGAACTTGACAACGTGGAAAATGATGCCGGAATCATCTATGATTCCAAAAATGACGTAGTAATCGTATTTATGTCCCAGAATCTCTCAAGTGCCGGTTCCGCACAGAATACGATCGCTACCTTAAGCAGAACGATTTACGATTACTATAATTAAATAATGTACTCTCAAAGTACATAATAACCCAAAGGAGGGGTTCACTATGAAAAAAAGAAAAAATATTGCAATTCCCATGATTCTTGCAGCTACGATTGCTGCTGTATCTGTACCCTGCAGCTCACAGACCGTTATGGCATCTGACACTTATCAGGTAGGTGTAAGTAAAGGATATCTGGCTCTGCGCTCTGCCATGGATTATGATTCCTCCAACGAGATCGGCGAGCTGTATTCCGGTGATACTGTTGAAGTTACAGAATATACCACCAGTGATTACTGGTACGTCTATTCTCCAAAACTGAACTTATCCGGATACGTAAATAACGATTACCTGTATTTCCTCTCATCACAGCCGACAAGTTCGTCCGGTTCTTATACTGTCAGTGTTGCCAAGGGTTATCTGGCTTTGCGTTCTACAAAGGCTTATGACTCTTCCAACGAGATCGGACAGTTATACTCCGGTGATACTGTAACAGTTTCTGACAGCAGTGATCCTCAGTACTGGTATGTCTATTCTCCGAAACTGAACTTATCCGGCTATGTAAATAAAGATTACTTATATTACAGTGGCGATACTGCTGCCAGTGCACAGAGTTCTTCCGGAGATTCAAGGACTGTCAGTGTTGCCAAGGGTTATCTGGCTCTGCGTTCCGCAAAAGCTTATGATTCCTCCAATGAGATCGGACAGCTGTATTCCGGCGATACAGTTCAGCTTATCGACACCAGCGATTCCCAGTACTGGTACGTTTACTCTCAGAAGTTAGGAAAAAACGGATATGTAAATAAAGATTATCTGATTGGCGGAACAACCACATATGCCACCAGAACAGTCAGTGTTGCTACCGGTTATCTGGCTCTGCGCTCTGCGAAGGCTTACGACTCTTCCAACGAGATCGGACAGTTATATTCCGGCGATACAGTTCAGCTTGTGGATACAACTGATGCACAGTACTGGTATATTTACTCCCAGAAACTCTGCAAATATGGTTATGTAAATAAAGATTATTTATATTAATCTTTTTCGTAACACTATAAACAGTTACGCTTCTTTACATTCACTATATACAACAAAACAGAAAGGACTCACAGTTATGAGCCCCAAACGACAGGTTAACCATAACATTCGTAAACACTTTAACACAATCATTTACAATATTTCACGTTACGCGGAAATTGCTCTTTCTATGGTAATTCTGCTGGTGATCGCACTGGCAGGCTTCCGGCTGATCATGGAGGTTGCAGATACTTCTGTTATGTCCATGGATACAGAATTTTTCAGCACTTTCCTTTCCCAGGCTTTGTCTCTGGTAGTAGGCGTGGAATTTGTAAAAATGCTCTGCCAGCATTCCGCACAGACAGTTGTTGAGGTTCTGATGTTTGCCACAGCACGCCAGATGGTAGTCGAACACCTCGGGCCAGCAGAAACTCTTCTTGGCGTACTCAGTATCGCAGTTCTGTTTGCGATCCGCAAATATCTTATGACAGACAACGATGACATGAATGCTCATAACTGTCCGAAGAATACTGAAGAAAATTAAAGAAAACAAAAAACTGCATAGCAGATACGATCTGTAAATTCTACCGGTCGTATCTGATTATGCAGTTTCTTTTTATTTCCACATGCTGATAAACGGGCGTCTCAAAAAAAGTAATTTTATATGATATATTCTATAGTTATGGTTATCAGCATGATGGGCGCTTATTTAATAATTACCACTAAAGAACTTACTGTCCTTCGGCAGTTCATAGCCCTTGAAGTAAGAGTCAAAATCAACCTTCAGATAATTGCAGAGGTTGGCAAGCTCAACCATAGTGTTGTCATTTACAGGAATGCCATTCTCTCTGCGCTCTTTTTCTGCAAATACTTCCTTCTCACCATGAGTATAAATCTGCTCTGCGCCTTCTGCCTTTGGACTCTGACGAAGAGTTTCCAGATATTCGGAAAAATGTGCCCTGATATCATCTGCATTTCCGAAGATTGCGGGATCAATGGCAGCAAATCCATGACAGATACCTGTCTTGTCTTTAAATGTACAGCATTTATCAGAAGTAACACCCATGGAAAAGATGGAGCTGAAAATCTCGCAGAGCATTCCATAACCGTAACCCTTATGACTTCCGTTTACCTCTTTATTACCACCAAGTGGCATGATTCCGCCGCCCCTCTTGGCAACAATATTGGCAAGTACATCCGGGGCATCTGTGCTTTCCTGACCATTTGCTCCCAGAGCCCAGCCCTGTGGAAGTGGTTTTCCCATCTTATTATACATTTCCAGTTTTCCTCTGGTAACTACTGTTGTGGAGCAGTCAAAAAGGAATGGATAAGGTTCTGCCGGCATTGCCACTGCAATGGGATTGGAACCAAGCATTGCTTTTCGTCCAAAGGTAGGTACCATGATTGCTTCCGAGTTGGTACATGCCATACCAAGTAAGCCCTGTTTGGAAGCCATTTCCGCATAATATCCTGCAATACCGAAATGATTGGAGTTTCTTACAGATACAAATCCAACACCTGTTTTCTTCGCCTTCTCAATAGCTTTCTCCATTGCAAAATGGGAAATCAGCTGTCCCATACCGTCATGTCCGTCGATCACTGCTGATACAGGTGTCTCAAATACGACCTCAGGTTTCGCATCCGGATGGATGGTTCCCTTCTCAATTCCTTTATCATATCTTACCATTCTCTGCATTCCATGACTTTCAATCCCGTACAGATCTGCGGTAAGCAAAACATCCTTGATGATATTCGTCTCTTCTTCATTAAAACCAAATTTACGAAATACGTCGTGGCAAAAAGTATTTAATGTGTCATAACTCCATTTTACATATCCCATAACTGTAAAATCCCTCCATTCAAGTATTACTCATTCCGTTTTTGGTATTACCAATTTGTTAAGTTGATTATACCACTCTCATTTTCAAAGTGCAATACGTTTTTTATTTTTTTCAGTATTTCTTATGTTACTGTATTATTGTTCCCTGGTAATATCCCGAGGCATGCAAGCCAAAATGTTACTGTTCACTCCGTTCTCAGCAACACGCTTTGCAAACTCAATTTATGCTAATCGCATAAATTCGCACGGTATGTCTCGGGTTTTCTGTGACCTTCGCTCACAAAAAACACCTCGCGGGATATCACCAGTGAACAGTAACAATTCATTCCAGATTGCCTGCGGCAATTGGACATCTTCTCTTGTTTTTCTAAAACTGCCGTAATATACTATGTACAGGCAATCCTGCCTGCAGGATTGCCTGCTCATTTAATAAATAATAGATTACTGCTCACTTCCGCACCTGTAATATATTTCACAGAACAACTCTGCGGCGGCAGTAACAGAAAAGGAACATTACTATGATTCAGGATATCGCACCACACACTTACCACAACGAATACAAACCTTCTGCCCCGGATAAGAACAGTTTTATCCTTGCCTACGAAAAAGGCAGTATTCTTCTTCCACATCAGGAACGGGAAGCAGATATTTATTTTCCACGTTTTCAGGATCTGGAGGAAAAAGTTTCAGATCTCTACAGCAAGTATATTTATCTGTTTTCTATCGATGATCAGCGTTTCTATCTGATCCCGGAATTGGATACCACCCTTCTTCCAGATTACGAATTCCAGGATATACGAAATCTTCGGACAGCCCGACCACAGCATCTGGCATTTGCAGGAGTTACAGGACATCAGCTTTTCCAGTGGTACAGCAAGCGCCGGTTCTGCGGCTGCTGTGGAAAGCCAATGCTGCACAGCCAAAAAGAACGTATGATGGAATGCCCTTCCTGCGGCAATCAGGAGTACCCTGTCCTGTGTCCTGCAGTAATCGTAGGAATCACAAACGGAGATAAAATCATTCTTTCCAAATATGAGGGCCGCAGATTTAAGCGTTACGCCCTTATCGCAGGCTTTGCAGAAATCGGAGAAACCATTGAAGAAACTGTTCACAGAGAAGTAATGGAGGAAGTTGGCCTTAAGGTAAAGAATCTCCGCTATTACAAAAGCCAGCCATGGTCCTTCAGCGGTACCCTGCTTTTCGGATTCTTCTGTGATGTGGACGGCGATGATACCCTGACCGTTGACCATGAAGAGCTCTCCATGGCACAGTGGGTAGAACGTGATAAAATCCCGGATCAGGGCAATAATATCAGCCTGACCAAGGAAATGATGATGCTCTTCCGTGATGGAAAAGAACCCAGATAAACAATATTCTATATCAGAAAAAGCTCATAGAATATTTTTCCCTATTATGCTAAAAGGATACATACACGGTAATGTTACTGTGCATGTATCCTTTTCGTTTCTCTGTAAAATTGCTTCACTATATTCTCAAAAATATTTCTGATTACTCTTCACGCCGCACTCCCGCTGCCAAATCCACGGCTTCTGTGGCTTCCATTACATTCCTGCTCAAATTCTTTCAGTTTCCGTCTTGCTTCCGGTGTCAGATTTGTCGGAACTTCAATCTGTACAGTTGCATATTCATCACCGTGTACCGACGGATTATTCATTGCAACGATACCTTTGCCTCTCAGACGTATCTTCATTCCGGACTGAGTACCCGGTTTAATGTTACAGAGAACATCACCGTAAATAGTGTGAACCTTCGCCTCACCGCCAAATACTGCTGTTGTAAATGGGATATTTACAGTTGTATAAACATCTCTGCCTTCCCGTTTATATCCCAGTTTATCCTGAACATTTACTTTCAGAAGCAGGTCACCGGCTTCACCTCCGCCGACTCCCGGATATCCTTTTCCTTTAAGTCTGATAGATTTACCGGATTCAATACCTGCCGGAATATTGACTTCGTAATTCTGGACGCCACCGTTGCTGCTCTGCAGGCGAATAACCTTCTTACCGCCAAAAGCAGCTTCATCAAAGCTGACAGTAACCTCTGCATGAAGATCCTCACCTTTACTGCTGTAAGAACCACCAAAGCCCTGACTGCGGAAATCACTTCCACCTGTACCAAAGCCACTGCCGAAGCTGCCAGTTCCATTGCTTCCGAATCCGTCAAAACCACTTCCGTGAAATCCACTGCCACCGAAACCGCTGCTTCCAAAACCACCGGATGATTTACTCTTCTTAAATCCACCACCAAAGATGTTCTTCAGGATATCATCCATATCTTCGCCATTCTCAAAATGATATTCATGATAACCATTGCCATCACTGTACGAGCCATGGAAACCACCGCCAAATGGATTGCCCTGTGCTCCGCCAAAGCCACTGCCAAAAGGACTTCCCTGTGCGTTTCCATAATTACCGGCACCTTCTTCAAAAGCAGCGTGGCCAAACTGATCATACAGTTTACGTTTCTTCTCATCACTCAGAACATCATAGGCTTCATTTACTTCCTTAAAATGCTCTGCTGCCGAAGCATTTCCCTCATTACTGTCCGGATGATATTTCTTGGCCAGTTTTCTGTATGCTTTCTTAATCGTTGCTGCATCTGCGTTTTTGTTCACGCCAAGAACTTCATAGTAGTCTCTTTTCAATATCATCACCTTCCCTCATAAACACATTCTAACGCAATCATTCCTGACTTCATATTTCTGCAATCCTCATTATGCAAACAACGGGAAGCCAAAAGATTTGACCTCCCGTTGCTGTAACTTAACATCTATTATCCTTCAATGGAGATGCTGTGCTTCTGTTCCACTGCTGGCTTTGCTTCTTTCTTCGGAACAAATAATGTCAGGATACCATGTTTGAATTCTGCTTTGATGTCGTCCTGATGTACTTCTTTACCTACATAGAAGCTACGACTGCAGGCACCTGAATAACGTTCTCTGCGGATATAACGTCCTGTCTCTTTTTCCTTCTCATCTTTATCCAGGCCTTTCTCTGCACTGATGGTCAGATAACCATTTTCAAGTGCTGCATGAACTTCATCTTTCTTAAATCCTGGAAGATCTACAACCAGTTCGTATCCGTTATTCATTTCCTTGATATCAGTTTTCATTACATGATTTGCTTTATGTCCATAAAGTTTCTTCTCTGCATCTTTCATTGCTCTGTCATCATAATAGAATGGGAAATCTCCAAAAAAGTCATCAAATAAATTTTCTCCAAAAATACTAGGCATTAACATAAGTCATATCTCCTTTTCTAATATATTTTATATATGTCAAATCTGTTCACCAGATTTACTTTCCAAATCTATCTTTACAGGTTTTTTCAACCTTTTATCTTCAATCTTTTAGCGCAAGCTTTTATTTTTATATCTGTTTTTAATCTCTGGCTGACCCTCAACGGGTCAGTCAGAATATTTTTATTCATCAGCCTTCAATGGCAATTGTTTTCTTCTGTTCTACTGCTGGTTTTGCTTCTTTCTTTGGTACAAATAATGTGAGGATACCATGTTTGAATTCTGCTTTAATGTCTTCTTTCTCAACTTCTTTACCTACATAGAAGCTACGGCTGCAGGCACCTGCGTAACGTTCCTTACGGATATAACGTCCTGTCTCTTTCTCCTGCTCATCTTTGTCCAGACCTTTCTCAGCACTGATAGTCAGATAACCATTCTCCAGATCAGCCTTAACTTCATCTTTGGTAAATCCAGGAAGATCTACGACCAGTTCATAACCTTTATCAGTTTCCTTGATATCGGTTTTCATTATATGGCTGGCTCTGCGTCCGTAAAGTTTCTTCTCTGTATCTTTCATTGCTCTGTCATCATAATAAAATGGAAAATCTCCAAAAAAGTCATCAAATAAATTTTCTCCAAAAATACTCGGCATCAACATAAGTCATCTCTCCTTTTCTATACCGTTCATCTACATGTGATGGACTCTCAGTTATGCATCTTTACCTTGTTTCTTTGGAACTTAGGTTATCAGGAATCTCATAGAACTTATTTCTTTGTTCTCTTTTTGTTCCCCTTCCTTTGTTCTAGCTGTAATATAACACTTATTATTAGCACTGTCAAGAGGTGAGTGCTAATTATTTTGTGAAGAATTTGTGAACGCTACGAGCCATGCAAAATAGCAAAAATAACGCCCTGCAAGTTTACTTGCAAGGGCGTCTATTTTTGCTATTTTATAGGGCGACAGCGAGGGAATAAATTCCCTCGCTGTGCATGGCGTAACATTCTCTTTCGCACTCAATTTTCTTGATTTGACCACATTTTTACGACAAATTCTTGGAAAAATATATTCGTCTGATTTTCTTACCACATTTTACGACAACGGCTTATGGTTTATACCACAGCAGGTACAGTTTCCGGCAGATTCATTTTAGACATCTCATTTTCCACGTGAGACTTCTCTGCAATATGATTGTAGACATTCATTGTGATCTGTGCATCTGAATGTTCTTCGCTCCGCTACGGTCGGTGCTAAACGGATGTCCACATTACTCTGTTTTGTTGTATACTATTCTGCCGTAATATTTATTCTACGATCTTACAGTTATCGTTCTTATGTAATACAAGCTCATACTGTGAGATTTGTGTCATTTTCGACTTATTATCCAGATACTTCACAGACACACTGACCTTGAGGTTATCGCCATCTTTGCTAAAGACAGGGTTTACCAGTTCTGAAAATACATAGTCGCCAGAAACAGGAGCAAGCACTCCGTCTTTGACATAATAGGCAAGTTCCTTTTCCGCAGCTGTCGGGTACAGCTTAAAGAATGTTTCCAAGAAAACGGTAGCGTCCTTGACTGTATCAGAGCTGACACGACGGACATCGGTTTCCTGTTCTTTCGGCTCATGCTTTGATTTCTGTACTGCTGGAGCAAGTGTCGGATTCTGGGTAATGGCCATTGCACCGTCCTTATCCACATGAACGGTCACGCTGGCTGTCATTGGCATTAAGACTGAACATACTCATTAGTTCTCCGAGCTTCATATAGATTCCGACAAAACACATTATTCCCAGTCAGCTCAATCACCTTTGCATTTTCCAAAACCACTTCATCCAGTTTATCCTCAAATTTCTTATCTTCATCGTACCAGAAAATGATACGACGCTGATAAAACTCAGGCAGAAATACAGCAAATCTGCGATTTAAATCTTGTATTATTTTGTCTGTATCCATGCTGCATTATCTTCCCTCTGTACTTTCAAATATATGGTACTTATCGCTACACCTGCATAAATTTCTTCTATAATCATGGTTCTCTTTCCTTCTTTATCCAAGATCTGGTTGTTGACAAAAAATAGCTTACCTCATATAATGAGTATAGGTTTATAGTGCATCCGTGATGGTGTCTGTTTACAGATGCTATGTTGCCTGTATTCCAGCTGTCCGGGGTCTCCGTGATGGTGTCTGCTTGCAGATGCTTGAATCACGGGGTCTTTTTTTGTCCATATTCCAGAAAATCATATATCCTAATCATTCTGTGAAGATTACTACGATTCGGACTATCTAAAGAACTTAAAATATTGTTGTTCTCTGTAAATATTGCTTGCAAAATACTTCGATACTGATTTACATCTATTTTTTCTTCTGGCATACACCCAAGCAAACGAATTGCCTTCATTAAACTATCTTTTTCTTGTGTCCATACTTCCCATGCTGTTCTTTCTCCAATTGCAGAACGATTACGTTTAATTGTTGATTCTGTGACAATTTCAGTATATGAATGTGGGGCTTTTTCTTCTGCCAATTCGCTTTTCATATTAGATTTTGAAATATAATACCACACCGGCAATTTCCAGGAATTTTGTTTTGCAAGCTCTGGATAAACAAATTCTAATAATTGCTCGCATGAATATAACGAATCGTGTAAAATAATGTTTCTATACCATTGTTCAGAATTTACTGCTCTTGCTAAACCATATACACCGGTCGTTGTTAAACCAATCGAAAGTGCAAGCATATTTTCATCAATACGACCATCTTCCAATGAAATCCAGATTATATTCAACAAAAATAAATCTTTTTTGTAAAATTTCTATTTTATCCAATGGCAAACATTCCACAACATCGCTAAGAATCGCCTGAATATCTGAATCTGAAATAGAGTAACCTATGAAAATAATCGGATATTCCATAAAAATCGTCATCAATTTTGCGGCAAGATATTTTCCTTTGTCATAAAATTTCTGATAATCTGCTTTGTTAATGACAATGGATTCTGGATTTTGTACAGAACCATGAATTTTATAGATTTCCGCAATTCCTTGCAACTGTGAAAATACTAGTATAATCCGTTTTAATTAGTTTTCTGTTTTGGCAGACTTTTTAGGACTGCGTTTTATAGGCTTAGGTGCACGTTTACAACTCAGTTCTTCCGATGCCGCCTTGGCATTGACAACTTCATACACAATCTGGTCAATATCCTCTGTAGCTAGGTCGATACTATCGAGATTATAAGACCCATGGTATGGAATAGGAATCTGATTAATCTCATCAAAGTATTTATAAATCCGCTCCGACAGTTCTTCCTTGCTAGCAACACGTATACCTTGAAGCATTTGCTTTGTGAGTTTGCTGAAAAAACCTTCTACCAAGTTAAGCCAGAAACCATGAGTTGGTGTGAATACAAACTCAAACCTTCCTAAATGGTTATTTAAATATCGCTGTGTTTCCTGCGATGTATGTGCCGAATGGTTGTCAAGGATGAGACGTATTTTATCACCTTCAGGATATTTTGCATCCAACCGTGTTAGGAACTCCACAAAATCTGAACTTTTGTGGGTATCACTCACCAGTGGGATTGCCTCTCCTGTAAGAAGATCTATCGCCGCCAGTAACGATATAGTACCATAGCGGATATACTCATAATCCCGCATATAGCTGCTGCCTTTCTCTGTATTACTAATCGGCGGCAGATCTGGAGTTGTGGAGCCGATTGCTTGTATTCCCGGTTTCTCGTCATAGGATAACGTATGGACAGGGGTTCCCTCAAAAGGTAGCAGATTCCCGTCTTTATCAAACTGCAGTGAAACCTGCTTATAAATTACAAGGACATTGTGCATCTTTGAATCGAAATCAGGATCCCTTTTTTCGCAGTAATATGTGACTTTAAAAGGACGGATTTTGGCATTGGCAAGAATTTTCCTGAGAGAAAATTCTGAAACATGTTCTAACCTTGGATGCCCTTCCTTCACAGCAATAGACTGTATAAAACGAGTAAAGCTGGCGGGATACCAAAATTCAGCAGAAAAACCGTAATCCAGCGGCTTCTGGCAGGCTTTATTGACCACCCATGTGATGTCATCATCGGATATTTCCTGCTTGCGACCTTTTCCTTTGCAATCGTTTAAAGCATTATCAATACCGCCAGCAAAATATTTCTGGAGACATAAGCGGACGGTAGGCACGGTTATATCAAGCTTGTCGGCAATGGCTTCATTGGTATAAGAATCACTTTTTAATAACAAAATCTTTGCCCGGATATATTTTCTGGCTTCCGTTGTTGGACATCGAAGAAGACACTCTAAAGAGTTTTTTTCATCCGTTGTAAGCTTCAGCACTTTTACTGTATTTGGCATCGTATCATTCCCCTTTCATTATGGGAATAGTATACCATACTTCAAACATAAAGACAATTAAAATGGATTATACTAGTTCTTTAATAATTCATATTTAATAACATGGATTATTAATAGCAACGGTTTGTCCAGTATGGGATTTACCATATCTGGTTTTCCTATTTTCTGATGTCCGGAGATAGAAATTTCCTATGACCTGATTGTCCAAAATTGGACTATCCACCCTTAGGCACTTCTCTTCTCCACTTAATCATTTTCTTCTCCTAATGGAACTTCCCGGATAATATATTCGGTATCGCCATAAAAGCCATACTCATTACGCAATCTATGACGTTCCACATATCCATGATGCTCTAATTCCTTAATTGCAGAACGAACAGAATCAATCCCATCTCTGCTCAATGTTGCCAGTCCTTGCATATTGTAATTCCAGTCATCTGGCAAACTTAACATCAGCGATAATAGACCTTTCGCTTTCAATGTCAGATTCTTATTCTTGAAATGGTGATTACTCATTACCGTAAAATTCTTAGTTCTCTCTACACGAAAAATCTGTGCCATGCTCCCCACTTCCTTTCCAGACAGAAAAAGACGCAAGCCATATTCTTATGACTCACGCCTTTCTGCATAACTTACTTTTCTATTCTTCTGTTTCCAATTCCAATCTCTGTAAAATATCTCTTACAATACCTGCATCTTCAATCAGATTAATTCCAAAACATTTTTTACCTGCATCCTTCAAAGACGCACCCACATGATATGCTTTCGTTTTATCAAGAATTAAAAAACGATCATGAAATGCTCTTGTGTACTTCACATCCAGTTTAGGATACTGTGCATTAAAGTTATCTACATCTGTTTGAGATAATTTTGTCCGTTGCTGTGTATAAACTGTCACCGCCACATTTTCTTTCTTCTTTGACAAAATATTTAATGTTCCTACATCCACATATCCATCTACCAGAACAATTTCCATTTCTGCTTTCTGAATCAGTCCTATCAATAAGCTGAATGCATCATATATCTGACCATCAAAAAATATCTTTTGATTAGACTCCTCATGATCTGATATGTACTCAAAAATCTGTTCCAGTTTTTCATCTGTCTTTTTCTGATATTCCAGTTGTTTTAGCTCAACGTTACTAATCCTTTCAAACAAAAGTGCATTGTTGGCTATAAACCGTCGCATTTCTACAAATGCACGCATAATACCTATACTTACATTAATTGCCACCTCGCTATGCAATACACTTGCAAGCATGGATATTCCCTGCTCTGTAAATACATACGGTAATGTACGTCTGCCACCATAACCATTTTCTGTTCCACTGCCATTTGAGGTGCCAAATTGGCATTTCAAGTTTTCATATTCATCTTTTGTAAGCTGAAATCGAAAATCTTCTGGAAATCTGGCAATATTTCTTTTAACGGCTCTGTTTAACGCTCCCGTTTCTACCTGATAAAGCATTGCCAGATCACTATCCACCATGACTTGTTTGTTTCTTACTACATAAATCAGATTTTCAACGTCCGGTGGCATGATTTCAACTATTTGTGTTTCCACTGGTTCCATTTCTCTTACTTTCTGATCCGCCATTCCATCTCCTCTATAACTTGAAATGCCAGACTGGCATTTCAAGTTACTTTACCGCACAATCATTTCTTATGAGTTCCCAAAATCCATGTTCCCATTTTACCCTATTTTTCTCATTCTGCCTACTGCTATTTTTCATACAATAATGAGGTCGCAATCCACGACCTCATCACCTTCATTTAAACATAAATCAATTCATTGAGAATAATCTCTTCTGCAATTGCTTTGTGTTGATTAGCAGCTCTTACCCAGGCAATCTGATCTTTCTCTTTATCCGGCAATGGTTCTTTTTCTTCTAACTGTTTCAGTATTACCTCTTCCCGTTCTCTGGCTGCCTTGTCCACTTCCAGAAGATGCTCTCCAATGGTATCCTGTAAAAGCATCATCTGATAGGTTGAATTTCGATAGTTTTTCAGATAATCTCTGCGAAGAAAACCATACTTGCCAAGTTGCTCCATCTGCTCACCGGATTTATAGGTGAGATTCGGGATCAGATATCCATTTACATTTGTATACATTAATTCCATTTTATTAGCACTCTCCATTTCTCATCATTTTTTGACCACAAATTTACGACATTTACGACAAATCTGACACTGCTTTACAATACCAGACAAAATGACTGATGCCCCGGAAAGCCTGTAAAACAGGCACTTCTAGGATACACAAGACAGGACAAAAATCGACTTCCATTATCAAGAGGTGAGTGCTAATTATTTTGTGAAGAATTTGTGAACCTTGTGAAATCTTCATTGTACACTTTTCCAATTTGTGTTACACTCCCATTCCAAGCTAATACAACGCCCCATGGAGGATCAGTCCACGGGGCATTCTGAAATGTTTGATGTTAACGCTATCATTTTCCCTTGAGATATCGTTTTAATAAGAACGTACAGAAATATGGAAATGTATAAATCCCGTCTTCTATTCCAATATTACTGTCTGCAAGTTTTATTCCCCAGTGAATATCTCTATAAGAATCACCGGATATCAATTGCCTCAATGACTTAGACCGGTTCCTGTTCGCCTTCACTTCTACCGGAACCAACTCATCCTTTGTTCTTACAAAAAAATCTTCTTCCAAGGTAGCATTTTCTTTTTTATAGTAATATAGTCCAAGCCCCTGTTTCACAAACGCCTCTGCTACAAAATTTTCATATAAAGCACCTTTGTATACTCCAAGATTTTTATTCGCCCGAAGGTCTTCTTGTGCTTCCTCATCTAATGAAGCAATCAGCAATCCTGTATCTGGATAATAGATTTTGAATTTTGAGTCATCATAGTTTCCCTTTAATGGAAGCTCCGGATACTGCAGACAATAGCATACAGAAATCACACCTGCATCTTCGAGCCAGGTTATACATCCCATATATTCTCGACTTCTGGCTTTTTTGTCTATTTTACTTAATTGAAATTTTTTATTTTCTTTTGCAAGCTGTACAGGTACGTTCCGATAGACACTTACAATTTTAGTCTGATCCAGACCTTCAGCGTATTTTCTGATATCCTCTTCATAATCCATCTGGATCTGTCTCTGGATTTCCAGAGTATCTGTAAAAAGATTTTTTTCAATATATACTTTTACTACTGCAGGCATACCGCCAAGTACACAATATTCCAAAAACAATTTCTTATAAACTGATAATTCGGTTTCTGAAAATGGAGTTCTTGTCTTCATATGTTTCAGGATATCTTCAATGTGCTTCTCTGAGTATCCTTTTGCCCACAGAAATTCTTCAAAATCCATCGAAAACATTTCATAATCTGTTTTATATCCCACACTATTACTATGAATTTTTCTGTAATTGATTCCAAGCAAAGAACCACTGCATATGACATCAAATCTTCCATCTATCCTGAATGACTTCAGAGCAGTTGCAATATCCGGAAACTCCTGTAATTCATCAAAAATAATCACAGTGTCACCTGCTATAAATCTTTTTGATGTATCTATCATAGAAATATTTTTTATAATATCTTCAACAGCATATCCGTCACTTAATATTGTTTTATATTTAGGTTCCAGAACAAAATTAATACTCACAATATTACTGTAATTTTGTTCTGCAAAATGATTAATAGATTCCGTTTTTCCAATCTGCCTTGCACCTTTTATAATTAACGGAAGTCTTTCTTCATTTTTTTTCCACTCCAGCAGGTACTCATCTATCTTTCTTTTTAAATACATAAAACCCCCTCCTTTTTTCAAAGTTATCACGTTTTATGAGCTTTTGTCAATCTATTATTCACGTTTTATGAGCTTTTATTTATAATATTTTCACGTTTTTATATAAAAACGTGAACTACTTTTCTTAACTACCTTTATTTCTATACGTTAAGTCCCCACTCACTGCTCATTGCTTTTCGCAATCACGCAAAGTGCTTATTTGATTCAATAAAAAAATAAATGCAACCCCTATATCTCTTTTTTCCTGCTTACAGATATAGAGGCTGCATTTGCCTTTATATTTATTTGTATGTAGCGTTGCAAAATCGTCATTATAAAGTCGACTATCCTTATACTTATAAAATACTATACAAAGTTGCAACATAGTAATACTTAAAAATAAGTTGTAATTTTCCGATATTCTGCCGGTGTCATATTCATCTGTCTAGTAAAAACCCGGGTAAAATATTGTAGATTGGGATATCCTACCTGTTCTGCTATCTGAGTAATCTTTAAATTAGACGAACGTAATAATTTTTTTGCCTCCTCCAAACGCAGTTCTGCAAGAATTTCAGAAAATTTTCTTCCGGTAGCCTGTTTGATAAAACGACTGATATACGAAGGATTTCTGTTTACATGTTCTGAAACATTTGTCAGACCGATTGGTTGTGAAAAATTATCATTCAGATATTTATAAATTTGCTGGATTAGCTGATTCTGATCATTATTATGCATACTTTGAATATTATCTGCAATATACTCCAGCCAATATTTCATATAGTCTGCTTTTGTCTTTCTTTCCGATTGTACATGAATCTGTTGCTCAAATGATTCCGTAATCTTATTTTTGCTTTCCTTATCCAATGGAATTCCTGAAAGAAATAAAAATATATTGGCACCTATCAACTCCATGATATTGTTAAAATATTTTTCTGTCTCTTTCTCTGTCTCATTGATAATCTTCTGCATCTGTTCGAATATTTTTTTCTTATTACCGGATCGAAGATATCTGATCAGTTCTGTAATTGCTTCTGTAACATCGAAAAAGTCATTTTCCTTATATTCCATCGGTAAATCCTGATATGAAAGCAACTGCGTACATCCCGTATCTTTTCCGTATTCCAGACATTTCAACACTTCCTTTTTCATCTGTTGAATATCAGACAGATTTTCAGAATAATGGCTGACAGCTATCATACAATCCAGTGGCTGCAACTGGGCCAGTTCTCTTCTGATCAGCTCTAATTTACTGCAGAATTTCCACAGTGTCTTTTCTTCTGTTGGCCAGATCATATAAAAGATACCACCATGTTCCAGTGCCAGTATCTCTTTAAATTTTTTCAGAAAAAATTCATGGATTATATAACTGTAATAGCTCTCTTCTTCCAAAGGCATATGATTCCTGTCATATGTAACAGCCACCACTCTATATCCGTTTATTGCAATCCGCAGCTTCTGCTTTTGCAGTTCCATCTGTTTTTCTGAAAAAATTACAGGTTGAAAAAAGAGTTTTTCCACAAATTGTTGTCTGATCAGCTCCTGATTTTTAACAAAATAATCCTGGAAAATCTGATACATTTCCGTATGTTTTTGTTCTGCATGAAATGCACTAATCGCTCGATTTAAGCACTTGATTGCTTCCTGTTCATCTACGGGCTTTAAAAGATAGTCAAAAACTTTATACTCTATTCCATATCTGGCATATTCAAACTCTGCATATCCAGTCAGAAAAACAATTTTTGCTCCATAATCCATTTGATTGATCTGCTTTGCCAGATCGATTCCAGTGATGCCCGGCATACGAATATCTGTCAAAATAACCCCAGGTTTTTCCTGTTCAATATAATCCAATGCCATCTGTGCATCTGTAAAAGCACAAACCGTATGCATACCCCGTAGTCCCGTTTCCATGATCCTTTTTAATTTGTCTGATATCAATGGTTCATCATCTATAATTACCACTTTCATATCCTTTTTCCCCCTTTGTTTTGGGAATACAGATGGTTACTGCTGTCCCCGATGGCTTTACATGTTCCACAGTCAAACCATATTCCTTTCCGTACAGCAGCAAAAGTCTTTGCTGAATATTAAAGATACCAATGTGTTCCTTCTCTTTCAGTATTCCATTTTCTCTTATTTCTTCCAGCTGTCTGATAATAGTTTCCGGCATCCCATTTCCATTATCTTTTACAGTAATATAAATTGCATCTTCCGTTTCCTTCCCGGTTACTGCTATCATTCCTGTTTCTTTCAATTCTGAAACCCCATGGACAATTGCATTTTCCAAAAGCGGCTGTATCATCAGCTTTGGAATGTAATATTCATATAATTGTTCCGGTATTTCTACCAGACAGATAATATGTTCCTGAAAGCGCATTTTCTGAATATACAAATATTGATTTACATACTTTAATTCTTCTTCAATCTTTAAAAACTGTGCCCCTTTAATAGACATTCTCATAATGCTTCCAAGAGATGTTACCGTCTTTTTAACTTCCGTAGTCTTACCCATATCAGCAAGACTATTAATACAGTCTAATGTATTATATAGAAAGTGTGGGTTAATCTGAGCCTGAAGAGATTCAATCTGGGCATCTTTCATTAACAACTGCTGTTTATATACCTGCTGAATCAGCAAGTCAATTCTTTCCAACATCGCATTATAAACATTTGCCAGTTCTCTAAATTCATCATTGGAATCAACCTCAACATACGCATTGGAATTTATCTCTGTAGTCTGACGTAATTTTACAATAAATTTCTGAATCTGTTCTGCAATTTTAGCCGCAGTTATGAATAATGCAATTGAAATAATTGAAATTGCAGCCAAAATCATCACCATCTCTTTGAAGAAAATTTTATATACACTCTTAAAAAGCAGATTTTTATCCAAAATTCCTACAAGACTACACCCATCATATTGAAGATTATATCTGATAATTTTATAATTTCCAGATGGTTCTTTCAAAATGGTTTTACATTTATCATCAGATAAATTTGAACCATTAACCAGAATATTATTTTCTGAATCCAATATGAGAATAGCGTTCACATCTCTATCCTCTCCTGTCTGTATGATTTTTTCCATACCCGTTTTGTCAATATCCATCATCAGAAATCCGATTTTTTCATCACTTTTTTCTATTTGGGGAACGTAGATATTTCTTGCAAAAGTAATCATATTTTTCCTCACGGGATTTATACGAAGCACCGGCTTTCCATGCTTTTCTTCTGCTGCTTCTTTCAGTATTTCTGCAAAATCATTTGTCTGTTCTATTGTATTATAATAAATTGCATTATTAATATATAATTCGTTAAACTTATTATAAATACACACATTCATTAACGCATCCTGATTATTTGTAATAAGAGATCCTATCTGATAAGAAATCATATCAGTCAGTTTTTCCTGCTCTTCAACACTTAATACACTTTGACGGGTATTTAAATATTCCTGCACTTCATTTGTATAATATAAAAATTTTATGGTAGCCTGATTATAATTATCTAATAATGTATTAACCAGCTTCTTTTTTTCCATAACATTCTGTTCTGTCTGATCATATACCATCTGCTTCATCTGATCAAACATAATAACTGTAGTACTATAAAAAATTAAAAAATATCCTAAAACAACAAATGGGAGACAGGAAATAAGTAATTTATTTCGAATCGTTAATTTTCCATAAAACTTATATAATCGTCCTTTTTTTTCCTTCATCTCTTTTTAGTACCTCTCTTACAAACAGGAATCCCCGGTATAGCGCATATATCATGCGTCTATACCGGAGATTGATTCAGCAGATTCTATCTTCTGTATATAACACAGAAGCTAAAGCCTTTTGGTAAAAATACACTTCGCTCTTTGTCATACCACACTCTTCTTTTTCTCCAAGCAAATGCTTTTCTAATATTTCCTGAATACAGGAAATCTGGTCATCTATATAGATGCTTCCGATTGGTCGAAGATAATGACCCGGAAAAATAAGTTCATATGAATTTCTTAATTGAGATAATTTTTTCAATGATTCCAGATATGTACTCATTGTATCAGAAAACGTATCAAACATCAATACTGGCGTACTTACAACAGTATCTCCGGAAAATAGTAATCTGTATTTTCTGTCTAATAAACAAATTCCATCTTTAGTATGTCCTGGTGTATCCAAAACCTCCAAATCTCTATTTCCAAGATGGAAAACAAATCCTTCTTCTATTCCTTTCATCTCAAAGTCACCCATAATTGATGCATCAAATTCCAGGCTTGCTTCATAATTGTATTCTGGACGGGCTTCCTGTGAACGGAAAAATTCCTTACGTGACTGCAGATTATTCTGTTCCTGAATAACCGGAATTGCTTTTTTATGTGCATAAACCATTGAAAAGCGCCCATTTCCACCCACATGGTCATAATGATGATGCGTATTTACTACATCATAAGGCAGATGAGTCATTGTTTCTACTACTGACCGTATATTTCCTATTCCAATGCCAGTATCAATCAATAAGGCTCTTTCCGTTCCAATAATCAAATACATAATATCTATACCAAACTCATCAATTGCCCATACATCCCTTGATACCTGCTGAAGTGTAAAACCATTTATCTTTTTTATGTTCATATTATCTTCATAAAATGTACTCATCTTTACTTCTCCTGTCTTTTTTATTTTACTGCACCCGCTGTTAAACCGCTTGTAATATGTTTCTGTCCTACAATATAAATAATTATAATTGGTATCATACTTACAACTAATCCTGCAATCAAAAGATTCCATTGAGCATTAGTAGAAGATTTAAACATATATAAATTAACTGTAATTGTACGAAGGTTCACATCGCTGATCATAATACTCGGAAGTAACAGATCATTCCATGTCCAAAGGAAAAACAAAATGCCAATTGTCACTGTTGTGGATTTTACCAGTGGCAAAATAATCTGCACCATTGTTCTGAAAGGTCCCGCACCGTCAATTGCAGCAGCCTCTTCCAACTCTCTTGGCACACTCTTCAGAAAACCAACATATGTCATAACACCAAACGATGTATAAAACCCACTATAAAATATAATCAGTCCTAAATGCGTATTAGTCAGTCCCAGTTTTGTAGATAACATAGAAATTGCAATCATAACTGCATGAAACGGAATAATCTGTCCTACTACAAACAATGTGTATAATTTGTCACCTGTCTTTTGAGGAAGATGTGAAATTCCATATGCACTCATAAAAGACACGGCACTGGCAACTATGACAGTACATACCGTCACAAACAGCGTATTGCGAAATACTGTCCAAAAGTTCATAATCCGCATTGCTTCAGAAAAATTTTCCAGATATAAACTTTTGGGAAATGAGATAAACGAGGTTAATATATCATTATTCGGTTTAAACGCATTCATGATAATAAGAAAAACCGGAAGTATAAAGATAATTCCAAGGCACAGCCACAAAATACTTTTTAAAACTACTGTTTTATTCATTCCTTCTTTTTCCACTTTACATCTGTACCTCCCTTTTTCTAGTAATCTTAAGCTGAATCAATGCAATAATACCTACCAGTAAAAACAGTATTATAGATTTTGCAGAGCCATATCCCATTTTAAACGAACCAAATGCATCATTATATATATTCAGTGCAATTGTCTGTGTACTATTTGCCGGACCTCCACCAGTCAGTGATAACGGAATGTCAAATGCTTTGAAAGCTCCTGCAATTGATACAAAGAGATTAATTGTAATTGTCGGCATTAACAATGGCAATTGGATATAAATAATTTTCTTAATTCCTGTACATCCATCCAGAACAGCTGCTTCCAACACATCTTTTTGTATTGTCTGCAATCCTGTAATGTATAACATCATAAGAAAACCGGTAGACTGCCATGTTGTTACTAAAATAACTGTAAAAGCCGCAGTACCTGCATTTCCAAACCAGCTGATATTAGCCAATGCATCTACGTGCAAAATTTTGGCCAGATTTGGAATGGCTCCTGTAAAAATAAAAGACCATACAAAAGAAACCATTACACCACTGATAATATTAGGAATAAAAAATAAAGAACGTATTACGCCTTTACACCGTACATTTGAATCTAAAAAATATGCTATTACAAAGCCAATCAGATTTGACATTAAAATTGATATTACCGCCAGAATTAAAGTAAATACCACAGAATGAATGAATGTCTCGTCTCCAAGAAGCTTAGTGTAATTTCCCAGACCGACAAAATCTTTATTTCCTTTTATCAAATTCCAATTATAAAAAGACGCCGGAAGTGTTCCTAAAAGCAATGGACCTGCAAGTGCAAGAACATATAATAACATTGACGGAATCGTAAGACCAAAATAAAACCATTTATTTTTTTTACAACAATCCAACATAAAATTATCTTCCTTTCTGATAACAAAAGCTTCTGCAACATTTCTGCAGAAGCTTCTGTTACCACTTATATCTTTCCCGATTTTACTTTACTCAAGAAGCTCTGAAAATTTCGAATCTAACTGATCTAAAGTAGTATCCATATCCGTTGTTCCGGCAAAATATCCCTGAATTACCGGCCCAATCATATCGCCAGCGCCGGACTCAAGCTGTGAGTATACCCATGGTTTTGTCTGGTTATTTGACATATAATTCTTATAATCTTCGAAATACTGATATTCTGTTGACATTGTAAAATCCATTGCAGGTGGTGCTGCGCCCATTGAATCAGCACTATAATGCATCCATCCGTTTTCATCTGTGTTATCGCTTAGATAATTCAGAACCTCACGCACTGCATCCAGATGTGGAGTATTTTGATTTACTGCAATACAAATTCCTACATCTACATCAAGTTTTGCATCTTCCTCATTTTCTGTGAGTGGTACTCCAAACAGACCAACCTGTAAATCCGGATTAATACTTTGTGCATTCAGAAGAGAAAATTCTCCGGTCACAATCATAGCAGCTTCACCTGATGCAAATGCATTAAAGCCTGATGTGGAATCTGCATCCATATAATTTCCACCGGAATTTTCTTTCATCATATCCATAAACTCAAATTCAAGTGAAGAATTATCATTCCTGAAACTTCCTTTTCCTGCATTCATATCTGCAACCCATGACTCATAATCTCCAACTGCGGCTCCCTGCAGACAGCTAAATAAATGATTCAATGTCCATGCATCTTTATAGGTGGCTGCAAATGGTGTAATACCACTTGCCTGAAGTTTTTCACATACTTCTTTCATTTGTGAGAATGTTTTCGGTACTTCTGTAATTCCGGCCTTTTCAAATAACTCCTGATTATAATAAACTCCCAACATTTCCAGAGCCATTGGATACGCATAAATTTTTCCATCATAGCTACATGCATCTTTTACAGAATCATAAATCTTTGTTGCAAATCCTTCCTCACTCAAATCCACAATTCTGTCTGTTGCTGCAAACTGCTGCACCTGTGCATATGGATTCAGGAAAAACATATCCGGAAGATCATTAGATGCCACCTTTGCTCCAAGATATTGGCTATAATCTCCTGATTGCATTTCAACTACAAAATTAATTTTATCCTGGCGCTTATTAAATTCATCTGCACCTTTCTGAAAATTATCTGCTGCTCCAGAAGACCACACCGCTAATTTAACGGTTTCTTTTTCGTCTGAATCCGCTTTTACAACTGTTGCTCCACTAATCATGACTGTCCCCATAGCGACTGTCATCATCAGGCTAATCATCTTTTTCCTCATAAAAACTCCTTTCTTTTACCTGCTTTGTCCTTTTGTTATTTTAGAAGTACTTCTTTTGTTAACAATATAATAACAACCCCTGCTTTCTTTTTCCATACGTCAAATTATGACAAAACATATACATTTTTTTACCTTTCCAAACAGAAAAAGACGCAAGCCATATTTTTATGTCTCACGCCTTTCTGCAAAAAGAAAAAGACGCAAGTCATATTTTTATGACTCACGCCTATCTTGCATTTCATTATTAAATTGAAAACCTTTATTCTTCTTTCCTCTGTTCCAATAGCTCTCTTGCATTTGCAATAGCAAGTGATAACTTCTGTTCTAAAAGTTCTTTTGGAGGCATTTTAGTCATATACTGTCCCACGTGGATGTTTCCATGATCCAATTGCATTAATTCTATGGTTTCCTGCGATTTTTCTGCACATAATATAAGAGCAACCGGACTTTCTTCACCTTCTACTCTTTCATTTTTTTCCAACCATCGCAAATACAGTTCGACTTGTCCTTTATCTTGCGGTTCAAATTCTCCAAGCTTTAACTCAACAAGAACCAGCCTTTTCAAACCTCTGTGATAAAACAATAAATCCATATAGTAATCTTTACCATCCAGCACAAAATGCTTCTGCCTTGCCAAAAACGCAAAATCCGATCCCATTTCCAAAATAAATTTTTCTAATTCCGCAAGAATGGCATTTTCCAAATCTTTTTCACTATAAGTATCACGTAAACCAAGAAAATCAAGCATGTATGGATCTCTGTAAAAAAGATCCAGACTCATTTTTCCATCATCCCGTAATTCGGCAATCTCATTTTTTATTGTTTCTTCTGGTTTCTTCGATATTGCAGTGCGTTCATAAAGCATAGATTTTTTTCTTTCACGCAATGTCCTCACTGACCAGTTCTCTTGCATACACATTGCAGCATAAAAGTCTCTCTTTAACTCGTCATTTATTGGCAAAATCTCTACAAAATGTGACCAGGTCAATTGTTGCGACAATGTCGCAACTTTTTCGAAGTCAGGAAATTCCTGATAAAATTTAATCATTCTCGAAATTGATGTTTTATCAAATCCAGAACCATACTCCTGTTCCAAACGTTTACTGACTTCTGCAACAACTTTTTTTCCATACTCAGGCTTATTATCTCCGGTGAACTCCGCACTAAGTCTTTTTCCAATTCCCCAGTTAAGTGAGATAATGGCATCGTTCACAACTTTCTTTACATCCGTTTTCTTTTCTCTGATCAATGCATTTATTTCATCGTAAATGTTATCAATATTATTTGCTACTATTATCTCTTTTTTCATTATTGATTCCCTTCTATAATTTGAAATGCCAACTTGGCATTTCAAAATCGCACCAACAGGTTATTGTTATATTACCCTATTTTTCTCGTTCTGCCTACTGCAATTTTATATTCTCATACAACAATGAGGTCGCATTCCACGACCTCATCACATTCATTTAAACATAAATCAATTCCTTGAGAATAATCTCTTCTGCAATCGCTCTGTGCTGATTGGCAGCTCTTACCCATGCCATCTGATTTTTCTCCTTATCCGGCAATGGATCTTTTTCTTCCAACTGTTTCAGAATAATTTCTTCCCGTTCTCTGGCAGCCTTATCCACTTCCAGCAGATGCTCGCCAATCGTATCCTGCAAAAGTATCACCTGATACGTTGAGTTTCGATGATTCTTCAGATAATCTCTTCGAAGAAAACCATACTTTCCAAGTTGCTCCATCTGCTCACCGGATTTATAGGTGAGATTAGGAATCAGGTATCCATTTACATTTGTATAAATTATAACAGCGGACATTCGCAATCCGCTTCGCTACTTGCTCAGTCTACAATCCCCAATAACCAGTCTCTGGCATTAATACGTCGAATTCCCTCATATTGTTCTTCTGGTTCTTCATCCATTGTTAAGATAATCTTTGGATAATGATCTCGTATCGCCTGTAATGGTCTTAATTCTCTCAAAAGTGTATTTTCATCTCGTACAGTCAGTGCCACCTGGAAATATACTGTTCCCTTTTTATTCTGTGCCACAAAATCCACTTCATATGAATTGATTTTTCCAACATACACATCATATCCTCGACGTAACAATTCCAGATAGACTATATTTTCCAGAACATGTCCTGCATCTGCCTGCCTCGACCCTAAAAGCATATACCTCATTCCAATATCAACTATATAATATTTTTCAAGAGTTTTTAAATATTGTTTTCCCTTTATATTATAACGTTTTGCCTGATATATAATATAACTCTCGCTAAAAGCCTCTAGATATTTTTCCACCGTTTTTGTATCAATTTTTCGCCCTTCTGAGGTCATCGTATCTGCAATTTTTTTTGATGACAATGGATTTCCTATATTATCAAACACAAATCTTAAGACACTCTTAAGCATCATAGTATCTGTGATTTTTTTCCTGTTTATAATATCCTTTACAACAATCGTATTATAGATTCCTTCCAGATAATCTCTGATCTCATCTGGCTGATTTTTTAATTCCAGTGTAAACGGAAATGAACTATTCTGCAAATACTCAGCATATTTGATTCCTCTGTCATTCATACTGCCAGTACTCTCCATATATTCCTTAAAAGACAACGGCAACATTTCAATCTGAATATATCTTCCTGAAATCATAGTTGCAATCTCACTGGACAACATATATGCATTGGAACCAGTCACATAAATATCTATGTTTTTTTTAATATAAAGACTGTCCAGCACTTTCGGAAAATCTGTTACATTCTGAATTTCATCAAGGAAAATATATGTCATTTTTCCATCAATCAGACGTTCCTTTAAATATTTATATAATTTCCTGTAATCTGTCAGTTCTTCATAATCAAGATCTTCAAAATTAATAGAAATAATCTGTTCTTCCTCAATCCCATGCTCTTTTAAATAATTGCGATAAATTTCCAGAAGCATAGATTTTCCACAACGTCGTACACCTGTAACAATTTTAATCAACTGCTTATCTTTCCAGGCTATCAGTTTTTCTAAATATTCTTTTCTTTCTATAATCATAATAATGCTCCCTTCTTTTTTTACTAATTATATTCCAAAAGCGATATAAAAATCAATAGTTTTTGGATTGCAATCCCAAAACTATTGATTTTTGTGTTTTTGTAGGAACAAAAGTTTTGCATTTAAACATAAATCAACTCCACCCTCTATCTTTCATCCCCAAACGTTTGTCCAAATTTCTATTCCATTACAGTGTTTTTATGATACGCTTGTTTTATGCAGCATATTACTATTATGTATTTATCAGGGAGGGTTTTACTATGCAGATTAAATTACAATCTGACAATTATCATGTACTTTTAAACACACTTGGTGCCGAATTAAATTCCTATTCCAATCCATCCGGGAATGAATACGTATGGAATTCTGATCCCGCTTACTGGCTTCGATCTTCTCCGCTTCTTTTTCCGACCGTGGGAAATGTCCGCAACGGAGAAACTGTTATCAAGGATCATATATACCAGATGCCCAAACATGGTTTTTGTAAAGAATCTGAATTTGAAGTAACAGAACAGACTGAAAATTCCGTCACTTTTTTACTTAAAGCAAATGAAGAAACATTAAAACATTATCCTTATGATTTTGAACTTTACCTGTCATATCATCTGAATGGCAGTACTCTGTCTATGGACTATAGAGTAATAAACAAAGATTCCGACATTATGTATTATCATATTGGTGCACATCCCGGTTTCATGTGTCCGGTCAATAATGGAGAAAATATTGAAAATTGTATTTTAAGATTTGAAAAAGAAGAGAATTTTATTTCTTATGAATATGATATAAAGAATCTGGAATTTAATTTTAATCACAAAGTATCCCAGAAAGCAGAAGGCAACACACTTCCTCTCACAATTTCCATGTTTGATCAGGATGCTGTTTTCTTTGAACACACGAATTCACACTATGTTTCTTTCGTAAATGCAATTACAGGAAAAGGTGTTTCCGTATATTATCCTGATTTTGAATCCCTTGCAATTTGGACACCGGCCGGAGGAAAGGCTCCGTTTCTCTGTCTGGAGCCCTGGAACGGTTCCGGCATTTTTCACCAGGATGATGATATTTTTGCGCATAAACATGGAATCCTCACGCTGGAATCTGGAAAAGAAAAAGCATATCATCTTGAGATTTCTCTGATAGAATAATCTTTTATTTTTCAGTTTTCAGATTCCACATGACCTGTATTGCACCATCCATCACATGGAATTTCTTAAAATAGGCTTCCTCCTTTGGGATCCACATATTCTGAAATTGTTTTGCCTTTTCCGGGCCATTGCGCTTTTTTATATTTTCCATCTGATCTTTGGGAGAAATATTTAAAAATACACGAAGTTGATAAGGGTTCTTAAAGTATGGATGCATACTGTAGGAACCCTCTATAATATTGAGTTTTTTATAAGGAACAGGATATCCCTCCAGCAGATTCCATTTCCGGCAGCTGAACGGCTGATAAAAAACTGTCTGCTTCTGAAAGATCGGTCTTAATACCGTCTCCTCAAACCGCTCATAATCCACATTTCCTCCTGTTTCTTTCAGACGCTGTGGCGTACGCTGTTCCATGCGCAGAAAAAAGTCATCCATTCTGAACAGATTACAGTCGAATACCTGCTCCAGATATTCTCCCAATGTAGTTTTCCCACTTCCACACCTGCCATCAATTGCAACGATCAGAGGCTCATCCAGTCCTTCCTTCTCTTTCTGCAATTGTCTGATTGCCTGAACTACCGGTTCAAATCTTTCTTTGCAGCGTGCCTTTAATTCCATTCTACTGTTCCTTCCATATTATATAAACGTTCTACCAGGGCCGGGATCAGAACAAGCTGGATCAGAATTCCCGGCAATGCATTTATAAATCCTCCCATCAGAAACAGTTCCCAGGTAAAGATTCCTCCTGTAAATGCATATACTGCTGCTGAAACCAGTCCCCATACGATCCGTCCACACAGCATTGCTGCTATGAGTGAAATATACAGGGATTTTATATCTTTTTTCATTTTTTCTGATAAAATTCCTGCCACCAGCCCATAAGTGGCAAGTTCAAACGCCATACAGAAGGCATTCGGAAAAATTGCCGGCATTCCGAACAACACTCCTCTTAAAAGAGGTGTAATAATCCCAATAAGCAAGCCATATGGCCATCCGCAGATATATCCACACAATAATACCGGTATATGCATCGGGCAAAGCATCTTCCCCACTGCCGGTATCTGCATTGTGATAAATGGAAGGATCAGTCCGATCGCAAGAAACAATGCTGCCAAAATTTTTTTTCTTAAAGCTGTATTTTCTTTCATATCCAATTCCTCCGTCTGTCAGTACAAAAAAACGCCTGTGATATAACAAAGCACCCCTGTCAGAAACATAAAAATAACTCTGGACAGGGATGCTCTATATTATAAATACTATACCCTACTATATAATGAAATTATATCAGCAGCAACATGGATGGCGATGTCCATATTCATCCATGCAATCCTGTGCAGGATCTTTCATGCAAAGATGTACAGCTGCTTTTTTGAATGTCATTGGCAATGCCAGGATATTAGGTTCCTGACCAACATATTTCTTCTTGGCATCTTCCAGTGCTTCTTCAAATGTAGCTCTTGTTTTTAATCCCATTCCTCTTGCGTATCCTGGTTCCTCAGCACCTACAATATAGATTGCACTGGTATTCATTTCTGCAATATGTCCACAGGACATCATAGAGAAACCATGGAATGGATGGAATGCATTTGTATAACGATATTTACGGATATATTCTTCATTTGTAGCAAAATACTCACCAAGACGGTTCATATCCGGCAGAGTATTCATATGATCATGCTGGAACAGATCATATAATTCTCTTAAATATGGCCAGCGCTCATCATGGAAATATCCATTACATATAGATGAACAGATGATTACACAGTTATCACTCATAACTCTCTTGAATCGAAGCACCTGTGCACTTAAAGCCTGCATCATCATGATCGGGTTGGTTCCCATTCCATCACCATAATGGAAATTCTGTGGCATACCAAATACGAGTACGTCATATTTCTTTTCTGCCCAATGTACATAAGTTCTCTTGTCAGCAAGTTTCCAGCTGATTGGCATCATTTCCTTGGCATAACCAGAATAGATTGCGATCTGTCTGGACTGTGTATCCAGTACTGCATCACAGCAGAAGAAAGGATGTCCCATTTTTTCTTCCATATGCATACTGATCTCATCAAACTTGTTACGCATCAGACTTCCACCATTAACCGGTGTAAAATCATCTCTGTGCATAACAGACGGTACATGATGACTTGCGATACATCTCCAGTTAGTGATACCTGTTGCACTGTGTTTGTATCCACCTGAATATCCGCCATAAGGATTTCCCTGTACATGACCGATAAGAATTGGAATATCACATTCAAATACATATTTATTCATGTACACCGGATCCCCTCTGTGAGTGGTTCCCAGATATACCATATGCTCCTGATCTTCGCTGTCATGACTGATGATCTGCCCTGTATGCCAGAATTCATTGAATAATTCTTCTCCAAAGATAGCTTTTGCATCTGCTTCTGTACTTCTTGGATGAAGTCCATTGGAAATAATAAAAAGAATATCTTTCTTTTCAATACCTGCAGCATATAATTCTTTTAAAATATATTTAATACTTAATTTTCTGTGGCTGGTAGCCTGCTCTCCGCCTTTTACACGGTCCGGAACAACGATAGTAACTGTTTTTCCAGGTCCTGCCAGTTCTGTTAAAGTAGGCATTCCAATAGGATGAGCCAGGCTTTCCAGATAAGCAGCCTCAAGCTGATCTTCCGGAATGTAAGCCGGATCTTTTACAGTCTCTCCTGGAATAAATACATCAGTATTGTCCGGCAGCTCAGCCGCCATGGTTCCCTGTCCATACTCAAAATTAAGTTTCATAGTAAATCTCCCTTCATTATATATGCTTATTTATTATTTTCTCTACCCATATAGAGACGGATAATTTCAAGGTACTCTTCCGGATAGTATCCAATCTCACCCTGGAATCTTGTCAGTGCGATCAGACCACCATCAATCTCATCAATGGAAGCAAGCATTTCTGCGTTATCCTGTTTCAGACCACCGCCATATACAATGTCCATACCATTTGTCTTTTCTTTTACAAATTTTGCAATTTTGGTAATGTATTCTTTACCTGCCGGTGTTTTTCCCGGTCCTATGGACCAGATTGGTTCATATGCAATCACAACTTTTGAAGTATCTACATCTTTGAGACCAATTTCAAGCTGTTTTCCAAGAACTTCCTGCCACTGCTCCTGTTCCTCACTCTTTTCACCAATGCAGTAAAGAACTTTCATTCCTCTTTCAATCGCACATTTGATTTCCTGATTCAGAAGACGATTTACAGCATCTGTATCTGTAACACCTGCTTCTGCGAGAATTCCTGCTTTGTCATTTCTTTCTTCGCAATGTCCGATAATAGTAGTCTCACATCCCGCAGCAACCATAGCTGAAGCCGGTCTATTTGTAGTAAATGCACCAAAATTTCCACCAACTGCAGTATCTGCTCTGAATACACTCTGGCATCCAATCTGAACAGGGCTTCCTTCTGTTTTTGCAGCCACTGCATTCAGAAGATGCACCTCTGGAAAATACATACCAAATTCTACTTCAGTAGGATCATATGTTTTTAATTCCTCCTGTGTATTTTTTACGATACAGGACGCCCAGTCAGCAACTGGAGCCAGACGGTTTACACCTCCGAATTCCACTGGGACATCAAATCTTTTTAAATTCAGATAAATATGTTTCATAAGATTCTTACCTTTCTCTTTAACAATATTAACAAGCAAATATCTGCCATCCGCTTTCGCTGTCTGCTCATACTCTCCATAAAAACTCACGACAAAAGGAGATAGCTTCCAGCACATATCATAAAAATATATACTGTTTTTTTGATTCCGGCCATAGTAAGTCGTCGAAACAAAAACATTCCGCCTGCTGTCCCAACCGCTGTTCCTGCCAGTGCTGCTCCAACTAAAGGCAGCATAGATCCCGATACATGACCCTGAAATACATGAATCAGAAAAATACTGATCGTATTGATTGTAAAAAACATCTGAAGTGTAGCATTATATTTTTCTTTATCATCTGTTACAGAAAGAAAATATGCTACCATGGGCGGACCTCCGATGTTAAAAAGTCCTCCACAAAAACCACTGATCGCACCGGCAACCAGACCGGAAACAAGGCTGGCCTTCAGATGAACTTTACTGCTGAAGAAGATAAAATATACAGCCAGAATCAGAAGTACTGTTCCCATGATTTTCGACAGAACATCTTCATCCAGAGCCATCAGCGTGTTCACACCCAGAAAACTGGTTACTGTAGCCATGATCACAGGCGGCAGAAGGAGTTTCCAGTCAATAAACTTCCACAGCCTTACAGCAATGTAAATTACCATAAAGAAAGCTGCAATGGCTTCCAGTATGGAGGCTGTATAAAAAGGCATGAACATGGGCCATATAGCCATACAGATGATCGCATAACCGAATCCACTGCTGCTCTGTACAAAACTTCCCGCAAAGGCCACCAGTGCAGTCAATATATACATTTCATTTACATACCCTTTTTGATCAAAGTCCCTTACGATAGCGTTCTGCCATTTCATCCAGGCTTGCCATCTCTACCAGAGGAGCCTTTCCATAAGAGCCAAATTCTACGATCAGAGTACCAATCGCTTCTTTTACCCCCTTTTCAACTACAGCCATAAGAGCAGCAACATCCTCATCCGGAATAATACCGTACATAACAGTGTCCATGATAGGTGTCAGGAATGCACGTGGATCAAACTGCTCTTTCTTTGCTTCCAGAAGACGATATACCTCGCCAATAGACTGGCTTTCTCTCTTTTCAGGATGATTTGCAAAGAATTCTTTCATATTTCTTGTAACAGCAAGACGGATATCTGTATCTACATTGATCTTGCCGATTCCGCATGGAATTGCAGCTTTCAGTTCGTCAATAGAAATTCCGTAAGCATTCTGGATATTTCCACCCAGTGCATTGATCTCATCTACAATATATTTTGGTACAGTTGAAGATCGATGAGATACCAGTACCCCGAAAATGCCTTCATGCATCATACATTCCTTGATGGCAATAGCGATCTCTTTTCGTAATTTGACATTTTTTCCTTTGGATGCACCATGCATGGTTCCATAAGAAATTGCAAGTGCATCAACACCTGTTTTCTTAAAGAACTCGATAGCTTTCAGAGGATTGGTATAAGTAGAAGTAGTTGAAAATACATGATCTTCCACGCCGGCCAGAACACCGAGTTCACCTTCTACGGAAACACCTCTCTCATGTGCATATTTAACAACTTCACGGGTCAGTTCCACGTTTTCATCAAATGGAAGACTGGATCCATCAATCATAACAGAAGTATAACCACCTTCAATAGCCGCTTTGCAGGAATCAAAATTTTTACCATGATCCAGATGAAGAACAACCGGAATCGGAGAATTTTCTGCATATTTCTTTACAGCATCTGCAATATTTTTTGCACCGACTTTTTTATCTTCCAAAGTAGCATTCTGGAAATCTGTTCTTCCGCCCATAAATCCATTTGCAAGGTCTGCACCCTGAAGAATCGCTGCGGAACGGAACATCTCATGAACTTCAATCGCTGCTTTTGCCTGAGCTACTGCATTTACATTAAAAGCGCCCTGAGCAAAGTGATATTTATCTACAGTTTCCAGTAATGGTCTTAATGGTATTAATGGCATAATCTTTTCTCCTTATAATTCTATTTTTCTACCTTTTACAAATGTATCAACGACGGAATACTCTTTATCCAGAATAACCACATCCGCATCTTTTCCGGTATCAAGACTTCCAATCCTGTCATATACATCCAGCATCTTAGCCGGATTGCATGTAAGAAGCGGTAATATCTCTTCAAGAGGTCTTCCTGTAAATTTAATCAGATTCTTAAGTGCACATCCTGTCGTAAGTGTACTTCCTGCTCTGGAATCTCCATATTTCAGTTTTGCGTCTCCATCTTTTACAATAACCGGATTGACTCCCAGCATGTATTCTCCATCCGGAAGTCCAGCTGCCATAATAGAATCTGTTATGGCGATTACTTTATCCAGGCCTTTCATCTTCAGAAGGAAACGAACGGTTCCCGGATGCAGATGGCGTCCATCGCAGATGGCTTCACAATAGATATCAGATTCCAGAACTGCTCCCATAATAGCCGGAAAATGCTGATGAAGAAGTTTCATGGCATTAAATGTATGCGTAGCTGATACGGCACCCTCATTGATACATTTCCATGCAGTCTCATAATCCGCACCAGAATGACCGATCGCAACTTTCATACCAAGATCAATCATTCCTTTAATTGATTCCGGCACTCCTTTTACTTCTGGTGAAACAGTAATATAACGGATATTTCCACCTGCTGCTTCCTGATATTCTTTCAGAAGATCCAGATCAGGAGAAATCAGTAAATGTTCCGGCATAGCCCCTTTATATTCCGGTGAAAGGAATGGTCCTTCCAGATGAATACCAAGAAGATCTGCACAATTTTCATGTCCGTTCTTCTGTGCCTCCTGATGTTTCACAGCCTCTTTTATGGTCTTCAAAGTCTGTTCTTTTGTGTCTGTCAGTATAGATGAAAGCCATGATGTGGTTCCCTGTGTGGCAAAAAAATGTCCGATCTTTTCGAATCCCTGCTGATCAGCCGCATTCACATCTACCCCTGCGCCACCATGAGTATGTACATCTATAAACCCCGGTACTACATAGTTTCCTTTTGCATCATAGACTTCTTCTGCATCTCCATCTTGAGCAGAAACGATTTTTCCCTCTTTCAGAACAATCTCTTCTTCTGAAAAAGCTCCATTTTTATATACTTTTCCATTTATGATTCGAATACTCATGTTCTTCCTTCTTTCTGTTGTCTGTTACTTATCTTATCAATCAAGTGCTGCAACAAACTCTGTGATCTTCAGATTGATGTCCGGATGTGATGTAAGAAGAGATACCGGGAAATCAGAAGTTGCTTCTCCATATGCTGCTCTTCGTACTACTGCCCGGTGCCAGTTTCTGAAACATCCCAGACGAATCTTCCTTGCATGTGAAATCTCATTAATTCCAATGGTAATACAATAATGAGGCATGTCTTCCAGAGCTCCATTAAAATCACCAATCGCATTAGCTGTTCTTGTTTCTTTTGTAATCTTAAGAACACGGGTTTTCTGAGCAAGAAATTCTTCATTTGTAAGGGATGGATCTGCTTCATTAAATGCTACATGACCATTAATTCCAATTCCACCGAAACAGATATCAACGCCCCCCAGTTTTTCAATCAGTTCAGAAATATATTCCGGATGATTCGGATCCGGAAATACTCTCTGATCTTCTGGCATTACCAATTCCGGGCGAACTTTATCATAAACTGTACGTTGCATGAAGCCTCTGAAGCTTAACGGATGATCTTTTGAAATCCATTGTTTCTCATCATCCAGATATTCATCCATGTTAATAAACCATACATTTTTCAGGCTGATATTCTGCTCATTAACCATATCTACAAAATATGGATACTGTCCTACAGGACCTACAGGACAGATAAATACTGTTTTTTCTCCCTTTTCGTTATGTTTTCTGATCTCATCCACCATTTCAACTGCCATAGAATGAAATACTTCTGCATTGTCTTCCATAACAATTACCGGAAGCTTCGGTCCATTACCCACTAACTCTTCCTTTGTATAGCTATAATAACTATGTCCCATATTGCTTTACTTCCTTTCATTTATTATCCAGCTCGTTACCTTTATTGTTGTATTTATTATAGTAGATAAAATTTTTTTAATCAACGAATTCCATGCAAATTTGCCTGGAATCTGCGCAAACGTTTTCTAAGAAATAATCATTGCTCTGAGGATTCCGGGACATTCATACTGACGTTTTCCGGCTCCAATCCCTATTTTCTTTATTTCAAATTCCTCCGGAAGCTTATCTTTCGTTCTTATTGCTGCCACAATAGCAGCACCTGTAGGTGTTACAAGTTCCCCCTCAACAGCTGTCACCTTTATACACAAATGATTTTCGCTTATCACATTCGCAACTGCAGGAACAGGAATTGGTAAAATTCCATGCTGACAGCGGACAGTTCCGCAGCCTTCATAAAGTACAGGTACAACTACATCCGTAATATCCAGATTATCCAGACAGACTGCCACAGATACAATATCTACAATGGAATCAACTGCCCCGACTTCATGAAAATGTACCTGCTCCACAGGCACATCATGTGCCTTGCTCTCTGCTTTTGCAAGAATCTCAAATATTCTCAAAGCAATCTTTTTTGCATTGTCAGTCATTGCACTATGTTCTATAATATGTGCAATTTCTTTCACCCCTCTATGTTCATGGTGATGGTGACAATGTGCAGTTTCTCTCTCATGTGCACATGCATGGTCTGCAATAACATGTTCATGTGTATGAATCTCAGACTCTCCCTCAGTATTCTCATTATGACCATGCAGATACTTCATATCATGATCATGGTTTTCATGATCTTTATCTAACATAACGTCAAAATCACAGGCTTTAATTCCGGATTTTACCACTTTGCCGGTTTTTATCTGAAACCCTGATACAGGAAGACTTTGCAGTACCCTGTCCAAAACTGCCTTATCCGCCCCCAGATCAAGAAGTGCACCGACAGTCATATCACCACTAATCCCTGAATAGCACTCTAAATACAATGTTTTCCCCATAAATTTAAGCACCTCCACTTTAGTTTTATGTACTCTATCAAAAATTATATAAGTTTTTACTTTTTTATCAATAACTTTGAGTTGATTTTGCATTCAAAGTACGCAAACGTTTTCCTTCTTTTTATTGGTTTTTTTATAAATTTACTGTATAATTAAAGTCGTTCAGAACCCCCCGGCGGGGTTCTGAACGACTTTTTTAAAACAGAAGACTCTGATTTTCTGTTTTGCACATAGTTTTAGAAAATAGTCGTATAAAATAGGTAATTGCGAAACTCGCGGTGCTCGTTCGTAACCTTGAACCAAAACAAGGAAGAATTCGCGAAGAGCACGACTTGTGGAATGAAAAATGGATAATCGCACATGTTAGGCGCACTTTAATAAGCTATGGACTTTATGAAAGTGGTAAGTCCTAAGCTATGAGTGGTTTTATGCTTCGAATATATTCGTGGTGATTGATCTTATCTGCGAGAACAACAGTAATAAGTTGTGTGATCCCGGCAAGAATCAGATCAGCATGCAGAGTCCTCTCATTTTGGGTTCGGCGTCCTGCAAGACAGAGATTGTCTTTGATGTGGTTGATATCTCTTTCGACAACAGTCCTGATTTTATAGGTATCATCCCATTTTTCGGTGCCGCGGATCGTTCCGGGATAAGCACGAAGATCCTTTTCCGGGTAGATGTAGACCATCCGCCCACATTTAGAAGAAGTACAAGGGTTGTCACAGAAACAATGACGATGGGATTTTTGAGTTGATTTATCATAAATCCATTTCATTCTTGGACAGACAAATTTATATCTTGTTACTCCACTGTGAAGTTTGGAAGTGCCTTCGTACTTCATTTGTAAAGAAGGATCATGGGGACAACACGGAATACCATCTTCATTGATGGAATAATCCAGATTTTCAAGTCCGGATCTTGCATTCAGCGGAATATAAGCTTTCGAGAAATGTTTGTCATTACCAAAAGTGTCACCGGTAAGAAGGCTCTTATAGAGTTGTGCGGTATCGAAAGCAGCATCACCCAGGAAGGTTTTTGGATTAATCAAAGGATGCTTGGAAAAGAAGTCCTTAAGTGTGGGGATTAAAAGCTTTGAATCATGAACACATTTATCTTCGTCAGGGGAATCGGATTTCTTTTCGACAACGATATCAGGATGTGAAGCCATAAAGTTTTTGTTATAAAAAGATATGTGGCGGATGATGCCCAATCCGTTAGTGACAATGCCGAACTTGAAGACATAGCAAAAATGCCCATTGATATAGAGCTGCTTAATCTCAGGATTAGCAGAAGCATGAGAAGGCATGGAACCATAGGCAGCTTTATAAGGATCATAGGATTTATCAAAGCCCTGAGCTTTCGCGTATGCCTTAAGCTGTTTGATGATCCTGTTAGCATACTTGGGATTATTTTCGGTAACAAATGCTTCTATGCCGGAAGAATCAAAGATGGTCATATCCGCTTTTGCAGAGTCAATCGCCTGACAGATAGGCTCGGTAACATCAACAAGGTTATCGAAAACAAGCTGGAGGTCATCTAAAAAATCCTGTTTGAATCGGGTGATTTTGGAAGCGTCTGGGACTTTAGTAAAACCACAGAATTCCCGAAGTGATTTTGAGTAAGCGAGAAAAGTCAGGAGAAGCTGATCCGTAGGGATAGAGAAAATACGTTGAATAATCAAAGCCCACAGAAAAGCTTGCAAAGGGTATTTACGGGTTCTGCCCGTCGATGCATAGAAATGATTTCTAAAAGAAATCGGAATTAACTCATCAATATCGATATGGGTTTCTAATAGAGAAAGAAAAGCAGGTTTGTCATTTTCAAATTTTTCATGGCAATCTGAAAAAATATCTGCCAAAGAAAGCTGTTTATATGGTATCATAAGTATCAGAATAACTCCTTTCTTGGATGTAGGTTTATAGTTTTTAGTCAACTCTATTATACCATATCCGGTGAGGAGTTATTTGTTTATAGGTAACAAAAAATGCCGTATTTATGCGGCTTGTGGCGTTTCGCAAACGCCTAATAGTCGTATAAAAGATTGCGGGGAGTTATTATGACATTAAAAGAAATTGCCAGGCAGGCAAATGTCTCTGTTTCTACGGTTTCCAGAGTAATAAACCAGAAAAATACAAAAGCGGCAAGTCCGGAAGTTCAGGAACGTATATGGAAAATCGTACGCAAAAGCGGTTATACTCCCAATGCAACAGCCCGAAGCCTCAAATTAGGACAAAAAGCTCAAATTCAGAATACAACGCCCAAATCCATTGCCTGTATTTATGCAAGAAGTAATTCCGCTGTTTCCGATCCATTCTTCTCACAGATTGCAAAAGCGATTGAACAGGAGGCCTTCAAGAGCAACTATTTTATCCGTCAGTCATTTACAGCCATGGATATTGCAAATCCCGATATGGCACGACAGCTTGCTCAATTTCCAGTAGACGGAATCGTAATTCTGGGACGATATGAGAAACAGCTGTTACGCTTCTTTACTCAAAATTATAAAAATGTGATTTATACAGGTCTGAATCCAATGGGAACCCAATATGACCAGGTAGTTTGTGACGGAAGTGATATTTCCTATAGTGCTCTTTCCTATCTTGTGGAGCTCGGACATACGAAAATCGGTTATGTAGGTGAACAGAATAATGAAGTACGTTTCAGCGGTTATAAAGATGCACTTGCCAAACTTGGGCTTCCGTTTTTGCAGAAAAATACCAGTAATGTACATCTTTCTGCAGATGGCGGTTACAAAGGTGCTAATATCCTGATGCACAATAAGGCAGATATCTCTGCAATTTTCTGTGCAAACGATACCACTGCCCTCGGAGTCATTCACGCATTAAAGGAAAAAAATTTTCGAATACCGGAAGATATTTCTGTTATCAGCGTAGATGATATAGAGACAGCTCAGTATCTTTCTCCCATGCTGACCACAGTACATATTCCTCTGGAGGAACTTGGAAGAATAACTGCAAAAACCCTGATCGACCGTATTAACGGCGGACATCGCCTTCCCATGCGTATCTCTCTTCCATTTTACATTGCCAAAAGAGACAGTTGCGGAAAACTTAACAGAAGACGTAAGACTTTTGCAAGTCTTCCTCCTCAGTAATAGAAAAGACTCCCGGCAGCACTTCTTCCTGCCGGGAGTCTTTTCTTTAATACTATAACTGCTTCGCAGTTTGAATCAGGCAGATATTCGCAATCTGCTCCTCAGTTTTCTTAAATTATTTCAATACAATAGCCTGTGTCAGGTGTCTCGGTGAATCTGCATCCAGATTCTTGCTGTCTGCAATATAATATCCCAGAAGCTGTCCGATAAATCCGATGATCGCACTGTACTGCATATCATTCCAGCCTTTATCCATGGAATATACATAATCAGCGATCTGATCAAAGGTATCTCCCAGTTCTCCGCCAAGAACTGCAACTGTTGCACCGTAACTCTTCATCTGCTCCATAAGTGCTTTGTCACCATCTCTGCAGGCTTTATTGCTCAAGCACACGATCAGTGTATTTTCATCTACAAGACTCATTGGTCCATGACGGTATTCCAGATCATAATATCCTTCAGAATTGCTGAGTCCCATTTCTTTCATCTTATTCATACATTCATTGGCGACACCATAATAAATACCCTGTCCAAGAATAATGTAGAGATTCAGGTTTTTATGCTCATTCATGATTTTTGTAGAAAGTTCATCCATTTCTTTCAGAACCTTTTCAGAATATGGAGCATAATCTTTCATTGCAGCAATTTCATCTTTCTTACCGCCTACATACATAGCCATGATAACAGCCATATATAACATACTTGTAAAAGAACGTGTCATGATAACACTGTCTTCAGCTGTATCCGGTGAAAGAATGTAATAGTCATTATATTTTTCACTGTCTTTGTCACAGGTAATAGCCAGTGTAGTAACCTGAGGATAAGTACGAACTTTATCAATAGCCATTCTTACTTCTGTAGTATAGCTTTTTCTGGTGATCGGAAGGATCAGCACATTTCTTCCTTCTTTTACATAAGTTTCCGGGAAATAATACAGCTCAGAGCATGGAACTCCCTTTGACGGAATTCCTGTATAAGTGGAAAATGCTGCTGCTGAAGCCTGTGCCAGATAAAGAGAAGTTCCACATCCTGTAAAGATCAGCTCATCATATTTTTTCTCACTGAAGAATACCTTGTCCAGAGTTTTGAAAATATCCTCCAGAGTATCATTGACAGCCTGAAAAGAAGCCGGCTGCCGGTACATTTCTTTATAGGTCAGTTCACTGTTTTTTTTCATTTATATTTCCTCCTGAATTTAATTTTCCCTTGTGATTTTATTTTAATTGCTTTTATCTTCTCAGGCCTTTCCTTCTGAACCTGCAAGACGGATGATCTTTTTGATGTCTTCTGTCAGAGCATCATTTGCAAGCTGTGACAGTTTCCATGAATGTCCCTGATGATTTGTCTTCAATGCTTCTTCATAATGTTCTACATATTTATAACGGATTTCTGTACCAAAGTTGATCTTCGCAACACCAAGCTTAATAGCTTCTTTGATGATATCTTCTCTCATACCTGTACATCCATGAAGAACAAATGGAATATCTGTAAATTTCCTTACTTCTTCCAGAACTTCCAGTTTGATATCCGGTTCACCCTTATAATATCCATGAGCATTTCCGATTCCGATAGCCAGGGAATCCGGCTGGCACAGATCCAGGAACTGACGGACCTGCTCCGGATTTGCTACATTTTTATTCTCCATCTGAGCACCGGCTTCATCTAATCTTAAAAGTTCTCCGATTTCTGCTTCTACAGGAACGTCGAAACATTTTGCCACTTTGATCACTTCATTTGTAAGTCTGGCATTTTCTTCGATCGGTTTTGTGGAACCATCGATCATCAGGGACGTAAATCCATTCTTTAATGATTTCATGCAGATATCAAAGCTGTCACCATGGTCCAGATGGATCGCGATCGGTACACTTACTTTATTTGCACACCATTTACATACTTCTACAAACCAGTCATCTCCGGAATATGCTCCTGTAGCTACATAATGAGCCAGGATCGCAGGTGAATGCATTTCTTCCGCTGCTCTGCAGATTGCCCAGATAATATCATAGTTTCCACCCTGTGTGTTCATTGCAGGCACTGCATAATGTTCTCTTCGTGCCTTTTCAAGCATTTCCTTACTTGTAACTAACATATTTTCACTTCTTTCCCCTGCTCCCGGCAGGTTATATTTATTTATCTTTTCATTACTGTTTACAATAACATTTTTTCCCTGTGCTTTCCCTGATGACCAGTCTGGCTGTAAAGCTTATTTTTTTATCCACCCCATCATGACGAATCAGTGACAGAAGTGCTTCCATTGCAGATTTTGCCACTTCTTCTTTCTGTATCTCCACTGTAGTAAGAGCCGGGCTTACATAATTACTTATAAAATCATTATCAAATCCAGTCACCATCAGATCATCCGGGACTTTTCTCCCGGTTCTTCCTGCCACAGAAAGTGCCACTGCAGCCAGATTATCATATCTTGCCACTATTGCATCAACAGAAGGATTTTTTTCCAGCAGTAACTGCAGCCTCTTTTCCAGTTTTTTTATATCCTCACATCCGGAAATCCTCTGCTCCTGTGCAAAAGTAATTTCTGATTCTTTTATCTGATCAAAAAATCCCTTCCAGTGAATATCCCTGTCACATTGTTTTCCTGTTTTATCAAGATAAACAAAATTTCGGCATCCGTTTTTCACAAGATGTTTGACACATTCTCTGCTGCCTTCATAAAGCCCTGTATCTACCACAACCGTATCCCGAAGATCACAGCTGATCTCCCTGTTTAAAAACAGTACCATAGGGATTCCTGACTTCACCAGAAGCTTCAGTTCCCTGTCCGTTACACCGGAAGCACTGACAAATAAACCATCAAACTGTCTGCTTAGAATCTGACTTACAAACTCATCTTCCTCCTGGCTCTCACAAAGAGAGATCATATATCCCCGTCTGTAAGCATCCCTGCTCATCTGGCTTACCAGTTCGGAAAAATAACCACTGCTCAGTTCTTCTGCAAGAAAAAGAATCTGCAGGCTGCCTTTTCCGTGAAGAGCCCTTGCAATATTGTTGGGATGATACTGAAGTTTTTCCACAACCTCAAGAACACGCTGCCTTTTTTCCTCTTTCACATAACGATTTTTGTTAAGTACATAAGAAACTATTGTTTCCGACACTCCTGCTTCTCTTGCAACATCTTTTCTTGTTACTTTCTGTCGTCCACTCTCCACTGTTCTGTTCCTTTCCGGATGACTTTCTTAATATACACACGAGTGTATATTTTTTTCAAAGATTACACAGACATCTCTGCCTGTGTAATCTTTCTTATTATTCTGCGCAAGCTTCTTCCATTACATCGAAAAGAACATAATTATCAACTGGTGTTTCTTCACAGTCACCGCTCTCAACAAATGATTTCTGCTGCAGTTCATAATAGCCTTTGACATCATCCATATGATCCCTGATGAATTCACTTGTTGTCCAGTCTGCTACTTCTACCTGATCAAGAAGGGAATTTTTTTCAAGTTTAATCTTGTCAGCAATCCAGCCGCACACTTCATCATCATGGCTGTGGTCTGCACGATAGTCAAATCCTTTGTAAAGAGCTCTTGCAAATCTTACAAGTACGTCATGATTTTCTTCAGCATATTTCGGCATTGCAATCCAACTTGCAAGAGATACAGTTTGATCAATAAATGTTTTGTTATCTGCCAGCTGTACACCATCATCTCCAAGTTCCTCAAGAACTTTCAAAGAGTTCGGTACCCATGTTGCACACGCATCAACACTGCCAGAAAGCATTGCTGTTACAATGTTTGTTGCATCCATATCCATTGCTGTGATATCATCCATCGTCATACCTCCTTTTGCAAGGGTTTTATTCAGGATATCTTCACTGGATGTTCCTGAAGAATAAGCAATTGTTTTTCCTTTTAATCCTTCAATTGTATCTGTTCCTTTTTCCTTACTTCCGATTACAGCATCACCATTAGATACATGTGCAAGTGCAAAGATATCAGCTTTACCGTTGATGCAAAGTTTGTGGGCTCCCTGTCCGATGTATCCAACATCAATAGATCCAGATTCCATAGCCTGAATGATTGTCGGTCCATCGGAGAACTCTGTAAGCTGTACATCAATATTCTCATCATCAAAATATCCAAGTTCAATTGCAGAGATAAGACCATTTAAACTTGCATAATCAGGCATATAAGCTACATTTACAGTTACTTTTTCCGGTTTTTCTTCCTCTGTTGCTGCACTTACGCCCATTGCTCCGCCACAAATGACCATAGATGCGGTTACTGCCATTGCTGCTAACTTTTTCCATGTTTTTCTCATAGTTCTACTTCCTTTCTTTTCCATTTTTCAGGGTAGTATTTAATATTTTCTCTTTATTCTGAACCGTTCCATACCGGCAACGGCCAAAATTCATTATTTTCTTACTTCCAGATACTCCTGATATACCTGACTCCAGATATGATTTTTCAACTCCATAAATCTCGGACTCATCTTAGTTTCCTGATCACGTGGATACGGAATATCGATATCTACGATATCTTTGATACGTCCAGGTCTGGCACTCATAACGATAACTCTCTGAGCCAGAATGATCGCCTCATCTACATCATGTGTGATGAAGAAACATGTTTTTCTTTCACTTTCCCATGTTTTCAGAAGTTCTGTCTGCAGCTGGGTTCTTGTCTGGGCATCCAGAGCTCCGAATGGCTCATCCATAAGAAGAACTTCAGGTTTTACAGCATAGGCTCTTGCAATTGCAACACGCTGTTTCATACCACCGGAAAGTTCCTTCGGATAATGATTTACGAAATCTTCAAGCTGTACCATCTTGATATATTTCATTGCGATTTCTTTTGCTTCAGCATCGCTCTTGCCCTGCAGTTTCAATCCAAACATAACATTTTTCAGAACTGTCAGCCATGGGAACAATGCATACTGCTGGAATACAACGCCTCTCTCTGTACCTGTTCCCTCGATCTTTTTGCCGTCAATGTATACAGCTCCACTGGTTGGAGTATCCAGTCCTGCGATAATATTCAGCAATGTAGATTTACCGCATCCGGAAGGTCCTACCACACAGATAAATTCATTTTCTTTAATATCAAGATTAACTCCGTTTAATGCAGTCATCTCGCCCTTACGGGTCTGATAAATCTTTTTAACGTTATCAATCTTAAGTTTTGTCACTCTCTCTTCTCCTGCCATCCTGTTAACCTTCCTTCTAAGAATTTAATGATTTTTTCCATTACCAGTCCGATGATACCAATGATGATGATATACATCAGCATGCCTGCTGTTTCAAAACTGTTTGCCAGAGAACGGATTCTCATTCCAAGTCCGGCAGTAGCTCCTGTTGTTTCTGCTGCGATCAATGTTGTCAGTGCAACGGAAATACCAAGTCGAACAGCTGTTAAAATAAACGGGGTTGTTGCCGGGAAAATAACTTTTACAAATATATCTCTGTCTTTTGCGCCAAGAACTCTGGCTGCTTTTACTAAAGTATTATCAATGTTTCTTACACCCTGATAGATTGTAACTGTCATGATCAGGAATGTTGCGATCCAGATAACGATGATCTGTGGTTTTCTACCAACACCAGCTGTAATAACTACCAACGGTACATATGCCAGAGGTGGGATGTTACGAATAAACTGAATCCATGGTTCCAGAACTCCTCTGACCGGCAGGTACCATGCCATAAGAAATGCAATCGGTACTGCGGTTATAAAGCCGAGTGCAAATCCGGCCAGGATTGAAATCATTGAACTACAAAAATCCTGTCCCAGTGCCCCATTATCAATCATTCGTTTGGCTGCCTCAAGAATAGCCGGAATAAATGGGAAGCTTCGTGCTGTTTTTGGATTAATGGATAATGCATACCATAACAGGATTGCTGCTGCAAGGGAAATCAGTACCCATGCCCATCCCGGGATAGACTGCATTACTCCTTTTTTCTTTTTTTCCATAGTTACTCTCCTTTCAATGGAACATTTTCATTTTTGTTTTGTATATTTTTCGTTTTAAAGATAATCCTTGAAATTCAGGAATTCCGGAAGTGGATCTCCGATCAGCGGGCGACACCAGTCAACAAATTCCTGTGTTACATCGTTACCTCTTTCATTTATAAAATTGTCAGGCATCTTCCGTTCATAAAGCATAACTTCTTTGATAGGAACAAGCTTTGTTTTCATCTGATACACCGTTCCCGGGACCCGTTCAAAACCTACCATCACTCCGCTGTTTCCTTCAACAGCACTCCTCAGTGCAACTGTGCCAGCCTGTCTTGCTTCTTCTCTGTCCACCGGTGACTGAAGTGCTACAGAAGCTCTTCCGCAAAGTCCGGGTTTTTCGCTTCTTGCTTTTACGCCAAGTTTCTTAACTACCAGATTCGCAAGATGTGAACTTACATCTCCATAATAAACAGCTCTTTCTGATTTAAAGATCGGAGGAACAATAGATTCTCCATTTGCATCATGAAGTCCCTCACTTACCAGAACCACTACTCCACCCTGTTTTTTCTGAAGCCTTGATACATCTTCAAGAAACTCATCTTCATTGAAGTTTCGTTCCGGCAGATAAATCAGGTGAGGTGCATCTCCCTGTTTCCTTCTGGCCAATGCCGATGCAGCTGTGATCCATCCGGCATTTCTTCCCATGGCTTCCATAATACATACATGAATGGGAAGAGATTTTACATCTTCACCAACTTCCTGGGTAGAAGCTGCAATAAATCTTGCCGCACTTCCATATCCTGGTGAGTGATCTGTCATTGCGATATCATTGTCAATCGTTTTTGGAATTCCAACAACTTTGATATCCTGATCCTTACAGACCTCATAAATATGTCCGCATGCATCCATAGTTCCGTTTCCGCCATTCAGAAGAACATATTTAATATCATGTTTTTTAAAGATATCCACCATTTTTTCATAATCTTTTTCATATAGAGGATATCTAGAAGATCCAATTGCCGAAGCAGGTGTATGCAAAAGAAGTTTCAATTTTTCATCATCAAACGAAGTCAAATCTATGAAAGTTTCTGAAAAAATTGCTCCGGTTCCACCAATCGCTCCGTAAACTTTTCCAACCTCCGGATTTCGTTTTGCTTCTTCGATCACACCGTAAAGGGATGCATTGATGACTGCTGTAGGCCCACCTCCATGTACCACTAATACATTTTGTGACATATTCCGCTTTCCTTTCTATTGTTTATTGTGCATCTTACAATAAACTTTTTATTTTTCTTGAATATGTTTTATTCAATTTCACTTTGTACTCTTATCTTAACATATTTTTACAAAAACAAAAGCACAATTAGAGAAAACGTTGTCTGGATATTTTGTATAATTTGCCATGTTGTTTTTTGTCTATTTTTTATTATTATTTTATATTATTCTTTATTTTTTCATCCGTTTTCACTTTTTTTCAAATATCCGTCCAAATTTTACAGGTTTATAGAAAACAAAGAGATCAAAAAGACGTTCATCTTTTTGATCTCTTTGTTTTTTATTGTTATATGTCTGATTAATTTGACTATTTGCAGTCCGTCATTACACAAACGTTTGCTTTATCATATAGTGATTTACGCTTTTTTTACAGCGCTCAAAACCACATTTGCCACACCACACAAAACCATTGCCAATATAGGATTTATTTTAAATTTACGAAGCAGCACCAACGCGATCACAAAAAATATGATCATTTCCACACATACATTCTGGCGTATAAGATTTACAGTACCATCAATGAAAAATGCAGAAATTAAAATCGTTACCCCTGCTTTGGCGATCATCGATACAACTGCCGGTCTGAGAGATGCCAGTGTTCCCTGAAGTAAAGACATATTCCGATACTTCATATAAACATATGCCAGCAAGGTTACAATAATACAGGAGGGAAGAATACATCCCAATGTAGCAATTATTGCACCTAAGATTCCCGCTATCTGCATCCCTACAAAAGTAGCAGAGTTTACTGCAATCGGTCCCGGCGTCATTTCAGCGATCGTTATCAGATTCGTAAATTCGCTCATTGAAAGCCAGCTGTGCAGATTCACCACCTGTTCCTGTATCAGCGGCATTGCGGCATATCCTCCTCCAAAACTCAATGCCCCGACCTGGAGGAAACTTAAAAAAAGCTGAATATAGATCATTTTTCCCTGCCTCCTTTTACTATTGTCCGTACCATTCCAAATACAGCTACCAAAAGTATTATATAGATAATGTTAACATTCAGGAAATAGCTGAGACAAAAACTGATGATCATTATCACCACATTCACCCAGTCCTTTGACTTTACAACATTTTTCCCCATATCATACACTACGGACATAATAACTGCCCCAACTCCCGCAGTCATTCCTTTTAATAATGCCGCAATATAATAATTGGAACAAAACGCATCATAAAATACAGAAATAACAGATAAGATCACCATCGGAGGAATGATCGCTCCAATGACAGATACCAGCATTCCCGGTATGCCGGCAAGCTTATACCCCACAATAATCGCTCCGTTTACTGCAATCGCTCCAGGTGAAGACTGGGCGATCGCAACCAGATCCAGCATTTCATCTTCTTCGATCCAGTGATAATGATCCACAAATTTTTCTTTCAGCAAAGTAACAATTACATAACCGCCGCCGAAAGTAAATGTGCTGAGATACAGACATGCAAAAAATAATTTTCGCAGTACATATCCTTTACTTTTTGTTTTTTCTTCCATTTTATTTCCCCCATTTTTTAATGCATTCTATAGATTCTATATTTTATCTTATCATGTACTAAAAAAAATTCACTTCATTTATCAGCAAACGTTTGCTTTATATTTTCATACATTTCTTATATTGCATCTGTATTTTTGTCTTTGAATCAACTATACTTGTGTTAACAATATAGCTGTAAATTCATACAGCAATCTGACATCCTGGTTCTGACATAAGTATCATAAAACACTGCACCCCAAGAAAGGAGGTCTCCTATGACGCTGAGAGAAATTGCAGCAGAAGCAGGCGTATCGATTTCAACAGTCTCACGTGTAATCAATCAAAGTACTAATAGCCCCGTGAGCAGGGAAGTTCAAGACCGTATATGGGAAATAGCCAAACGTACCAATTATATTCCAAGACATTCAAAAAAAAATACTGTAGAACCTGATTCATCTTCCACAGAACCATTTCGTTCTATTGCCTGTCTCTTTGCACGGGTTCCGGATGGAGCATCTGATTATTTCTTCTCTACATTGGCCAAAAATATTGAACAGGAAGCATTCCGTCATAACTATATTTTAAAGTACACATTTTCTGCTTTTGATATCGATGATCCTTTTACTCTACAGTTAATTGCCAGCAATGATATTGACGGCATTGCCGTTTTGGGTCGTTGTGATAAAGAGCTTTTGAAATTTCTGAAAAAACATTTCCAGTATGTTGTTTATTCCGGTCTGAATAATCTGGATGCAAAATATGATCAGATTATCTGTGATGGAACACAAATCAGTTATGATGTCGTAACCCGCCTTATAGAACAGGGTCATAGAAAAATCGCTTACATCGGCGAAACACAGAATGAAAACCGGTATGTTGGATACTGTTCTGCATTGACAGATGCAGATATTTCTGTCAGTCCCAAATACGTCTCTAACATTGTTCATTCCACAGAAGAGGGATACAAAGGTGTCTGCCATCTTCTTAAAAGCGGCTGTGATGCAACTGCTTTCTTCTGTGCTGATGATATTACGGCAATCGGTGCAATGAAAGCTATCAAGGAATACGGTCTTCGCATTCCCGAAGATGTATCCGTTGCCAGCATTGATGATATCGATACAGCACAATATCTGATTCCCTCATTAACAACAGCACACATTCCTCTTGATGAAATGGGAAAAATGGCAGCCAAAATACTGATTGACCGTATTGAGGGCGGTCATGAAAAGCATTTAAAAATATTATTTCCTTATGATATCATCGAACGTAAGAGTACTGCTGCCTTCCGTAAAATCCATGGCAACCCTCAAAAATAATTTGCTTATAGCAATCCTCGTAAATAATGTATCTTAATCCAATTAATTCTGCAGTGGATGAACGCAAAAAAGAAGGTGCAAACCACATTTCTATGATTTGCACCTTCTCTTATTCTATATCAGTAGTTCAATCTCAGATAAAACTCTTTCAGCAATCAGTCTTATCAGCCTTCCTGTGATGACTGTCAGTTCTGTGACTCACGCCTTTCTCTACTCATATTTTCGTCATCCAGACTTTTAACTCTATTTATGATAACTTACTCATAACAACAGACCTTACAGATGGCATCACTTTCCACAACACTCCACAATGGTTTTCTCCACATCTTCTATCTGGAAAGGTTTTGCCAGGTGTGCAGTCATGCCGGCTGCGAGACATCTTTTGGCATCTTCCTCAAATGCATTTGCAGTCATTGCAATGATCGGAATTGTTTTTGCATCTGCCCTGTCCATGGCACGTATGGCTTTTGTTGCTGCAATACCATCCATAACAGGCATCATGACATCCATCAATATGGCATCAAAGGTTCCCGGAGGATTATTTTCGAAGTGCTCCACTGCCTGTCTGCCGTTTTTTGCAACTGTAACCTTTGCACCGTCATCTGTCAGCAGCATTTCTATGATTTCAGCATTAAGCTCATTATCCTCGGCTGCCAGCAGATGCAATCCACGAATATCATATTTCTCAGCAATTTCCTCATCCTTTTTCTGTTCCTGGGCAATCTCAAAGGGAATGGTAATGACAAACACAGATCCAACTCCCACCTGACTTGTCACTTCAATACTTCCATTCATCTGCTCAATCAAGCCTTTAGTGATCGCCATTCCCAGACCGGTTCCCTGATAAACACTACGGGCATCTGTTTTTTCCTGTGAGAACGGATCAAAAATATGACTCAGGAACTCCGGACTCATCCCTATACCTGTATCAGAAATCGTCCATCTGTATGTACAGATTCCATCATGTACATCTGCAGCCTCCATTACCGTAGTGATCTTTCCTCCCGGCTGGTTATACTTAATACAGTTTCCATAGATATTCAGAAAAATCTGGCGAAGATGCAGTGAACTTCCATAGACATAAGGATAGGGAACATCCTCCTTATTTTTCTCATAAATCCACTGAATATCCTCATCTGCTGCCTTGTGAGTGATAATACTCTCAATCTCATAGACCAGATCTTTGAGGCAGATATATTCATGAGTCAGAACAATATGACCTTCCTCTATTTTACTCATCTGCAGAACATCATTGATAAGGGAAAGCAAATAATCCGCTGCTATCTTCATCTTTTTATGATTTTCCTGTATCAGTTCCTTATCCTCAAAATGAGTCTCGTCAATCTTTAACAGACCAATAATACCATTCAGAGGTGTCCTGATATCATGGCTCATACGGCTGAGGAAATTCGTTTTTGCCCTGCTTTCAGCACGCATCTCATTGAAGGCGTGCCTGTTCCTGCTCATCCCGTTCATGTCTCTGTGTGGTATCCTGCAGCAGAATGATCGCATAAATCATAGGCACCTCCGCAAGGATTTCTGTATCAAACACCACCATTCTGGTCATAAGAACTGTTTTCTGTACCCAGCGGATACTTCCATCATCTTCGCGGGCACAATATTCCACAGACATATTTGTTTCTCCGTTCTCAAACCTCTTACGAAGCTTTTCACAGTTATCTGTCATGCAGTAACCGGCAATTGTTTCCTGGGTGATTTTTTCTCATATTCCCAGCAATAATCCCGATAAGAACATGGAAGCGGGTAGTCCATAAAAAGTTCCCGGCTCTTCTGTTCTTTTCCATTCAGTACGACCCTTCTTTCCAGAGCATCCTTTGTCAGATTTACTGTATAGATCACATCTGACAATTCCAGAAGCGCATCCACATAGCTGTCATTTTCCAGGATTGACTGTTTCAGTTGTTCATAATAGAGCTGAAGCTGCTCTTTTGCACCTGTCTGACCTTCAGAAGTCTTTCGGATGGTTTCAAATGCCAGAAGAAAATGATGCAGCTTTTTGTCTTCATCCCAGTCCACCGGAATCAGTGTAAAGCGGTTATATGCCCCCTGTTTTCCGATATTATACTCATATTCCAGAACATCTTTCTTCGTATGCATCTTCTTTTGAAGTTCCGAAATCTGCAGTCCTTCGCGGATATCTGCCTGACTGGATTTTTCAACCTGTTCCTCTATGATCTGTTCCACTGCTCCGGAATATGCACCATCAGAGGCCAGGAAAAAATTTTCACTGGAACGAATCGCCCGATAGGTATCCATCCTGGCATCACAATACAGACAGTCTGAGAAATTACTGCCATGCTGATTAAGCAGCTTTAACAGCTGATATCCCTGATGCTTTTCTGCAGCAGCTTCTTCCCTTTTTACATGATTCTTATTGATATACATGTTTTTGTCTGCGCAGTTAAACAGTTCTCTCATTGTACTTCCGGGAAAATCGCTGGCCAGTGCAAAGCCTGCTGCATAGCTCAGGGGAGTATCCGGATACACTTTGGATTCCTCTCTCATATCTCTGCGCACCTTTTCAAGGCACTGTGTCATCTGTTCCCTGTCCAGTCCATGGGTAACTGCAAGAAACTCATCTCCACCTGCTCTTCCCACAAACTGCTCTGCCGGCATGGAAGCCCGCAGACAGATGGCAAATCTACGGATATAGGCATCACCGGCTTCATGTCCTCTGCTGTCATTAATACGCCGGAGATTATTAAGATCAAAACTGCAGACACCGGTATCTGCATCCGGTTCTGTCTCACTCAGCAATTCTTCACATTTATTTTTGTTCGGAAGTCCCGTCGCATCATCCAGATATACCTTTCGCTGCAGTAAACGGTTCATTGCAGCATATTGTATTGCTTTTATGAGCTCATATCCGATCAACAGCATCAGCACAACTATATCTGCTGTGATATATTTCTCAAGCAATGATAAGGAAGTGGCTTTTTTCTGTGAATATTTTTCGGCCAGACCTGTTGCTTCATCACAGATCACAAAAAACTTCTCACTTTCCGGAATAATATCTGTGTTCCTGGCCCCTTTGAACCTCACAAGATGAATTTTCTTATACAGGTCAGAGAATTTATCATCCAGTTCCTGCATTTTATTCTGAAAATCAACATCATCGAGACGCACAAGATTTAATTCATCATCTCCGTTTCGCAAACCGTCAATAAAAGTTCTTATCTCACGGATCATCTCATTTTCCTGCTGCGTGGAAAGCTCGAGTTTTATGAGTCTCTGTGTCTCTCCCCTGACTAAACCGGTATAATTTACAATACGGGCCGTTCCCTGAATATCTGAGACAATTCCCATCATTATGATAATAAGGATAGCCAGAATAACTGCCAGAACACCAATACTGACCTGAATAATACTTGATTTCTTTTTCTTATTCTTTACTTCAGACATGGCCCTCCCCCTTTTGTTTTATTTTGGAAAAATACTTTCTGCATTCTAACTATTTTACCGTACTTTTTCCGTTATGCCTACCACAAATTTATTAATACTATATCGATTCCATAAAATAATGCTACCTTTTCGGAACCATATGGTTCTGTATAGTTGCAGTAATGCATATTAATCAAGAAGCTTGCTATAAATTTCCAAACAGGCATCAAAAACACCCGGCAAAATTACTTTTCATAATCTGCCGGGTGTTCTCTTTCGCCCTCTCTGTATAGATTATTAATAATGTCTTCCAGACGGTCGAAGTTATATTTTTCTTTTTCAGTTTTTTATTTGACTGCTCCGGTAATACCTTCTGCAAACTGTTTCTGTAATACAAAGAATACGATCATTGTGGGAATAGAACAGAACAATACACCGCACATCAGCATACCATAATCTGTCACATAGCCTGTGATCAGGTTGGCGATCAGCATTGGCATGGTCATTGCCTTGTTGTCTGTCATGATTACCTTTGGCCACAGATAAGAGTTCCATGCATTCATAAAGGTAATAACAGCAGCTGCTGCATATGTAGATTTCATTGTAGGAATGAACATCTGGAAGAAAATCCTTACTTCATTGAGTCCGTCAATACGTGCAGCTTCAATAATATCAACCGGGAATGATCTGGCATTCTGACGGAACATCATGATCATAAACGGCGTGGAAATAATCGGAAGGATAAAACCTACTGCTGTATTCAAAAGTCCTGCCTTGGAGAACATTTTGAATAACGGAACCATAGTTGCAACCTGCGGAACCATCATAGCCAGAAGCAGGATTGAAAATACTCTGTCTTTCCACTTATCATGGTAAACTTCAAATCCGTAACCTGCGATAGAGCAGACCAGAAGACAGATCACTGTAGTAAGGATTGCATAAAAGAAAGAGTTTCCAAGTGCTCTCCACAGTGGCTGCTGGGATGTAAGATTACGGAAGTTTTCCATAAAATAGCTTCCCGGAATAATTCGTCCACGTGATACATCTGTGGATGTATTAGTTGCGGCTGAAATCATCCAGTATAACGGGAATACTGAAATAAATGACACGATGATCAGAAAAATATAGGTTGGAATCAATCTTCTCTGAATGGCTGATTTGTTTTTCTTAGTCACGTGTATCACCTACTTTCAAATTAATAAATGCAAGTACAGCTACCATAATGAATATGATAAATGACATTGCTGCTGCATATCCAAAGTTTGGTACGTTAATAAAACATGTATTGTAAATATAGTGGGACATTGTGATTGTTGAGTTTGCCGGTCCACCCTTTGTCAGGTTAACAGACTCATCGAACAACTGCAGTGTACCATTAATTGACATGATAAATGTCATAATAATTGTCGGTTTCAGAAGCGGAACAGTAATCTTCCAGAAAGTCTTCCAGCCATTGGCGCCATCAATCTTGGCTGCTTCATATACAGAATATTCAATATTCTGAAGTCCTGCCAGATAGAATACCATGTTATATCCGGTCCATCTCCAGATCAGCGCAAGGATAATTACAATCTTGGCACTGGCGGAATTTCCCAGGAAATTATAGCCGGTAGATAAGATCCCAAGTTTGATCAGAATACTGTTGATCAGACCATCTGTAGCAAACATGGAACGGAAGATCAATGAATAGGATACCAGGGATGTTGCACATGGCAGAAATACACAGGTACGGAAGAATCCCTTAAATTTCAAATCTTTGTTATTCAGAAGCTGTGCCAGAAGAATTGCCAGTATCAGCATGATCGGCACCTGAATGATCAGATACAGGAATGTATTTACAATAGACTGCTGAAATACCTTGTCTGCCAGAATACGTTTATAGTTGCTGAAGATCGGATCTGCAAATCTCATATTTGCTCCGGCTCCGGTCTGCAGGGAAATGATAAATGCACGTATCATTGGATAAAAGCTCATGATCGCGATCATGATAGTTGCAGGAGCCAGGAACGTCCATCCTGCTGCCCTCTGCTTGCCAAGCAGAGACATACCTTTTTTCTTAGAATTCACGTGAACTCCTCCTTTCAAAAAACTCTGTAACTGTTCAGCATTTTGCCGGACAATTACCAACTCTTTGCAATAAGATGGGGGACTGCTGGCAGTCCCCCGCACTTACCTGTTTTCATTCACTTAATCACTGTCTACAGATTGCTTCACAGTTTCACTGTTCCCGCAGTCCTGACATCATCTGATCCTGCGATCAGAATTTATTCAGTCATCTTGAATGCCAGAGTATCCTGAGCTTCCTGAAGGGCATCTTCTACAGGTGTGCCGTTTACGATATTTACAACTGCTGTGTTGACGCATTCTCTTGCTTCATAATGATACGGTGTTTTTGTGAACTCCGGAATATGAGAAGAGTATTCTACAATTGTGGAGAAGATTGGCTGTCCACCAAAGAATTCATTTGGCTCGTTGTAAACCTTAGATTCACCTGCCGGCAGATAACAGGAGATTGCACCTGCTTCCGGAAGGATTGCATCATAGAAATCTGTGCTGGAACCAAATGTACTTGCAAGGAAATCTTCTGCAAGTTCTACATTCTGGCAGTTGGATGTAACATACCAGGAAGATCCACCATTGTTTGCATAGTTTGTGGCTGTGTCAACATCGTCTACTTTAGGCATTGTTGTGATCTGCCACAGACCCTTCTGATCTTCTGTAGACATCAGAGTAGCTGTGATCCAGTTACCATTTACAATACCTGCTGCCTCACCGCCTGTAATAGTAGCGATATATTCATCCCAGTTATTTACAAGTTTAACAACGTCATTCTTAACCAAATCTACATAAAGATTGATGCATTTCTCTGCAACTTCATTGCCTACGATGTAAGCTTCGCCATCTTCGTTTACGAAGTTAGCTCCGCAGGACTGCATCATCATCATCAGAGTATCGCCACCTGTAGCTTCACTTGTAAGAAGATATTTTCCGGTTTTTTCATGAACATCTTTACCGATTTCCATGAACTTGGACCATGTGATATCTGTCAGATCATCAATAGTATATCCTGCCTCGTCAAGGATATCTGTACGATAGCATGCAATAACAGCACCATTATCAAACGGAACACCATAGTGTGTATCATCTACCATGGAATAGGACTGTTTCAGTTTACCAAAATCATCCCAGTTAATGTTGATATCTTTCAGATCTGTGAATGCATCCGGATAGCTCTTCAGATATTTCTGATAGCTGTTGTCCTGCATAAGAACGATATCAGGAAGTGTGCTGTAATCGCCTGCATTTGCTGCTGTTGTCAGTTTAGTCTGGCAGTCATCAGAAGATGTCTCTACGATATCTACAGAAAATCCCTCATGATCTTTTGCATACTGATCTGCTGCGATCTGCATGGATTTGATGTTGAAGTTCTGATCCCACGCCCATACAGTTAACTTGTTGTCATCATCAGATTTCGCAAAAACAGCTGTAGCTGATCCTGCAAAGGATGCTACCATAGCACCGGTCATTAATACTGCGAGTAATTTTTTTCTCATATTTATATCCTCCTTTATTAAGCTTATTCTTTCTTCCGAATCGCTTGTAAGTTGATTATAGCATCCGATTTTCAGGTATAGTTTGCATAACCGCACACATAATGTGCAATTTCGACCATTTTATGTATTTTGCACTATTAAAAATATTTAAAAATATATTTTTTGTTCACTTTCTCATTTACTATGTTTTTACTATGTAATTTTAATAACAAAGGCCACTTTCATGGACAAAAAAATATATATTTTTGTCTTTAAAAATGACCTTTGTTATTTTTTCATAAATTTTCCGTTCAATTTTTGTACATATTTTACAGTTTTTAATTCATTTTATGCAAAATAGACTTTTTCAGGATATTGTGTTTTCATCGCATGAAGCAGTTCCTCATTAAGATCAAGAAGCAGTTTTATTTTGTGCCCGTCTTCCCGGATGATCATTGTATAATAAGGAGTATCTTCATCATAAGAGGTATAATCGTATTTTTTCAGCTTCTCCGTTCCACCATTCTTTTTGTACCTTGCAACACTTTCATGCCAGTGCGGTGCCACTGTCTCCAGATTACTCAGTTCCAGTATATGAGCTGTTTTGCGATACTTCTTGCCATAGATCACATCTATTTCAAACTGACCGTTTTCCATCATGTATTCATAATCCTTCTGACTGAATATATCAAAGACAAAATACAGCCCCGCAAGCAGAAATCCCGGAAGCATAAATGCCTGGGAAATCGTGATTCCCATAACCACAAAAAGCACTGCAAAAATAATCATTACCACACACAGGACTCCGGACATACTCTTTTTCTTTCTTGATACCTGCTCCACAATCTTATAGTTCATAACTTTTTTACCATCCTTCCTCTGAATGAATATCGAAATCCAAAAGCTGCTGTTCATAATTCTCCGGCCGTTTTCTCCATTCAACCGGAGTCACTCCCATTATCTGTCTGAAGTTCCGGTTAAACGTTGAATTGGTCGTGAAACCACATTTGTGCGCAATATCTGCCACCGGTATATCTGTTTTCTGCAGAAATTCACAGGCAGTATGAATCCGCACAGAATTAATATACTCCAAAGGACTTACTTTCATATGCGATGTAAATACTCTTCTGAAATGAGTTTCACTGATGTGACAGATTTTCGCCAGGTCCTCAATCCGAATGTCCTCCATATAGTGATAAGAAACAAAATCCAGTACACGGGTGATCATATTTGTAAGTTTCCCTGTTTCCTCTTCCACCCTGTCTTCCGGTGAAACCCGGTTCAGTCTGGCAATTTCTACTAGTAATGCCGCAAGAACTCCACTGGATTCTTCAATATAAAATTCTTCTCCCTCACGCATGATATTCATGATCTTAAGAATTTTTGCAGCTATAGAGGGGGACTCATTCTCTTTCAGAAATAAAGCCTTAGAATATATTCTCTGAATCATTTTTTCAGCCTTTACCGGATTGTTCAGAAATTTTTTCATGAAACCTTCCACATCTATGAAAAGATACTCCCATTTACTGACCGTACCCAGATCACTGTTAGTCGTATGAGCATAATTGGGTGGAATCACCGTAAATTCTCTTCCCGAAAACCGCATTTTAGCCTCACCAAACGCCATAACTCCATCCCCTTCGTAACAGAAACCAATCTCCAGATAATTATGAAAATGAAGATAATCCACATCATTTCCATAATTCTGAACCCACTTCTGTCCCAGAAGAGCCAGGATCGGACTTCCGGCAGGCATCTGGTAATAGCGGAATTCCATCTTCGGTTTTTTTCTCTTCTTTGCCATACAGTCACCTCATTTTCTGTTCTGTATTTTCACAATATGATTCTACCAGTTTTTTATATATTTTTCGATATTTTTGTACATTTTTTAATAAAAACATACAAAAATACCTGGCAGACTACTTTTTATAATCTGCCAGGTATCCCTTTTCCATATCTGTTATTATCAATCTTTTTATTCACAGGCTCATGGCTGAACCCGAATAATTTTGACTGATAGCAGTTCTATACATACCTCTAGTACAGCGTTTCGTAAATAACTATACCAATCGCGTAGGATGCGGATTCGAGTGTGCTGGTATAAAAACGCAGGCGTAGCGGGCTACGCTGAGGCTTTTAGACCTGTGCAATCGGATTCGCAGACAAGTGAGTGGTATAGTTATTTCGAAAACGATGTACTAGTATCACTTTATTTTCTTCATGATTGTGGTTTTCTTCTGATTCCACACTGGATTGCATCTGTCGGACAGACTTTGCGGCATCTTCCACAGCGGATACATTCCAAACTGTTGGAGTTTTCCACAGGGTCTACGATCATCTGGCAGGCTTTTGCACATTTTCCGCATTTTATACACTTATCCTTATCCACTCTGTATTTATACAGGGAAACAGGATTAAAGACGGAATAAAATGCCCCCAGAGGACAGATATATTTGCAGAACGGACGGTAGATTAAAATGGAGAGAATGATTGTTATGACAAGGATCACATTCTTCCATATGTACAGCCAGCCCAGTGCACTGCGCATGGATTTATTCAGAAGTACCAGCGGCAGTCCGCCCTCCAGTGTTCCTGCCGGGCAGATCAGTTTGCAGAAATAGGGTGCCCCCTGTCCCATAATATCCACCAGAAACAATGGAAGCAGAATTACAAATACTGCGAAAATCACATATTTCAGCTTACGAAGCAGCTTGTCGCCTTTGAATGTGCGGATTTTCTTAGGAAATGGAATCTTATTCAGCAGATCCTGAATCAGTCCGAAGGGACAGAGAAAACCGCAGATCAGCCTTCCCACCATAGCTCCGATGAAGATAAGAAATCCCACCACATAATAAGCCATCTTGAAATTCCAACTCCCTATCACAGCCTGAAGAGAACCGATAGGACAGGCGCCAACAGCACCGGGGCAGGAATAGCAGTTCAGGCCCGGAACACAGGCATTTTTCAATTTGCCTGTGTAAATTTTGCCTGTGACAAAGCCGGTAACATGACTGTTTGTAATGAACGCCCACAGTGCCTGGATTCCGTGGCGGGGCCACTCATTGATCTTCATATTTTTTGTGTTTTGTTTCTTATTACTTTTGTTATCGCTGTTCTTTTTATTACTCATGATAATTTATTTTCTTTCTATTCATATCTTATCCACAGACTTATCTTATGACAATGTTTCAGTCAGACGGATATTTGCAACCTCCGCAGGGGAACTTACCTGATTCTGTTAAATCATCCAATTCCCACACATTCCATACAGATATTAATGGCTTTTGTAAACACCACTGCCAGCTCTCCGCGGGAAATCCCATATCCCATAAAGCAGACTCCCACAAGCATAAGAATCACAGCCGGCCATTTACTGTTCCATATTTTGCTGTTTTTTAATTTATTCATTTATTTTCCCTCTGTGACATTCTCCAGCTCTTTTTCCACGATCTCTTTCCACTCGTCCAGACTGTGGCTTCCGGAGTAGGTCTCACCTACAATATTTCCGTTTTTGTCAACAAAGAAGGTTTCCGGGAAAGCAGAGATTCCATTGAGACGTCCGTTCATCATTCCGGAATCCGGGATCAGGAATGGATAAGATGCCTTTGTTTTCTTCTGAAGTACCTGAGCCTTTTTCACTGCTTCCTCATCCTGCTTTCCACCACTGCCTACTGTATCCAGTGTCACGCCTACTACTCCCACACCTTTATCCTTCATCTCCTGATAAAGTTTCTCCAGATCAGGAATCTCATTGACACATGGAGAACACCAGGTGGTGAAAATATTTACCATAGTCAGATCATATTTGCTGAAGATATCCTGTGTGTAAGTTTTTCCATCAACTCCTGTTGTTTCAAATTTACCTACATTTGTTCCTTCAGTCGCCTCTGTACTGTCAGAAGTATCCTGTGGCTGGTCAAATGCAGAGAGATTCTGGAAAGGAGTCATTTCTGTAAGTGTTACCTCAATCCCCTCCACATCCTTTAACAGGTCTGCATCTGCATCCTTGTTTGTGCTGAGATAATATTTATATTTACCGTCACTGCTGGTACCCAGTTCTTTATGCTCTGTACAGCCGGTAATCGTATCCAGATCTTTCTGGGATTCCTCATCATACATTCCGATCACACCTACTCTGCTGAGACTTTTCAGCCAGTCGTCATATCCGGTGCCCATCTTGTCCACCTCTGCATTCTTCTGCTCATCTGTCAGGGTGCACCAGCTGGCTGTGGCATATGTGACTGCATCTGCATTGTCATTCCATCTCTCATCTGTGAACATGGAAATGTTCTTCTTCTCCATCTGCTCTTTCAGGTCTTTGGAAATCCCTAATTTCATTCCAAGGAATGGATATTCATAAGTATCCTGTGCCGGCTGAGCAATCTCTGACGGTTTGAAAGATCCTGCGATCAAGCCCTCGGAAGCTGCCACACTGCCATCTTCTGCTGCCTGAGCATCCTTTCCATCCATCTGAACCGCACCTGCACCGGCTTCCTCTGCAGGCACTGAAAGAGTTTCCTCTGCATGTGCAGTTACAATACCTCCCATAGATGTCACACTTAATACACCTGCTGCAAAAATCGCCATTAATCTCATTCTTCTGTTTTTCATTATAAGTAAGCTCCCTTCATTTTTTACTGTTATGATTTTTATATTACTTTTAAGCCAAGCCGATAAAAACATACACTTCTCTACCTGCTCCTAACCAAATAACTGCTTCACAGTTTAATTGGTTAATTCCTTATGTCTGTCCGCAGATTTGGATTTTGTCCCCGCATAACAGGCATCGTTTTATTGATATGCACACATTATAGCATCTGAGAAATAAAATCTGTGTTAAGAAAATAACTTTTTTCAAAATTTTATTTCATGGCCAGTCACAGACAAATCTGAAACTTGGTGACATGCTCTCGC
>NZ_JBWJVQ010000241.1:0-15765 GCF_056339875.1 Blautia sp. ZXY-1-C6 | reverse complement strand
ATGTCATTAACTTAAGCAATTTGCTAATACTGCATTGATGAAAATATCAGCAGAAGGATTTGATTATGATAAAAAAGGGGATATTGAGGGATTAAGATACAATGTTTTACTGAAATTTGGGTATAACAAAAAGACAAAATCAATATTTAACATTGAAATTTGTCTAAAGATGAAATATAGTAATATATGAGTTAATGCTAATGTCTATAACAAAAACTCATCGGGAGTTTAAACCTATGCTGGCGGGCAAAGGTTCTTCCAGGTCTGATCGGCTCAATATTTTGAGCGATCAGACCTTCTACATTTATCTTTGTTATCCCATCGTGAATCCTTAAAAAATCCCTGCATGTTTTAAGCGCGGATGAATAATTCGCCTGATATTCATAAGCACGATCTTCCCGATCAATAGTTACATTTATGATTATGCTGGAACTGAAATTATATAGAATAACTCTTGCCCATACTTCCTGCACAATATAATCATATTTTTTTGAGTGAAACGCTTTCAGACACAGGGAATATTTTAAATCTCGGAAAGAGTTTTCCTCCTGCCATCTCAGATGATAAAGAGCTTTGAAATCTTCAGCTTTAAACTCTTCTTCTGGAAGATTCGTAGCAATGTTTTCATAAGAGCCATCATCAAGCTGTACGCGTAACAAACGTAAAGCAAGGTCATATTCCGTTCTTTGATCATTGAGATAATCCATCGGAGCATTCTGATAAATGTATCGGTATGAAGAGAATAGTTCAGGTCTGGAATATTTGCTTACAGCTTTAGACCTCGTCAGTATAAGAGAGATATCTTCATCAAAAGCTGGCAGGGTATCAACCGGATATCCCATCATTCCGGAAGCTCTTTTATCGTTACATCGGATAAGGAAGTACTGCCCCTTTTCAATCACATGGGCAAAGTTGTTGTAAGAAGCATAACCTCTGTCCCCAAAGAAAATGACTTTGTAGTGTTCATGGATATCTGCAGAATCAACCATGGAACAAAAAGCAGAATACTCATTTCGCTTTCGGGCAGGCTGGACTAAAATATCAGTAAAACGCTTATCAAGTAAAGAAAACATAGCATTGATATGGATCTGGTTAAATCCTCTGGTAGATTTACCATTTGGTTCAAAATAGGTATCCTTATCTTCAGGGTTAAGGAAAATATCACAGGAAGAACCATCGCAGGCCCAGAATTCATATTTACCGTTATATAGTTTTTTAGGAAGTTTCCTGTTAAAAGCAAGAAGAAGATTCCGAAAAGCATCTTCCCTGATCTTTTTACGCTGTCTGTAAAAAGCCGCTTTGGAAGGTGCATCGATAGTACGTCCGAAAAAACGGTACAGTTCTTCCCTGATACAGTCAGCTTCCATAGTCAGAAACATCAGCATATAATCTTTAAAACCAAGTTTTCTGTTTCTGATAAAATCAACTCCGGGTTTGACAGCATATTTTTCCGGTGTTTTGGAAAGATCATTGATAGCAGCAAGTAAAATAGCTTTGATAGAATCTGAATAGTTCATAAATAAATACTCCTTTGATTAAGTAATTAAAAATAACAGTGCCTAATCAAAGGGCGTTATTACTGATTGATCAGTAATAACGCCGCATATTGAGGAGTATTTGTCAAGTAATATTTTAGGAAATATCAAGCAGGTATCAGAGAGAGCATTGCCCGTTTAACAAGCAACAATCTCTTAAGTTAATGACATTGGGAGTGAACAGTAACCATTTTCCCATTTACAAAGTCACATACAAAAATGACAGAATTTTGAAATATCTGACACACTTGCAATAAGCAAAAATTGATCATTATCTCAAAATGAAACGCACTCCACAGGAATGTCCTAATGGAGTGCGTCTCACTTTGTTTATAAATCAATACTTTAGAGAATATCAAAATTATAACTTTTATACTGCATTTACACTGCTTATTCAGCGTCTGCTGCCTCTGTCTCTTCCGGTTCTTCTGTTGTTTCCGCATCTTTAGTGTCATCGGAGGCTGCATCAGAATCTTCTGTCGCTGCTGCATCTGCATCCTCAGCTTTTTCTTCGCTGTCCACAACACCACCTTCAACTACCAGGTCATCCGGATTGATGTTGTCACCGTATACAGGTTTCAGAGTTTCTTCGAAATCTTTATGGAAGAACTGTTCATCTGCCAGAGATTTGATTTCATCGTTGATTGCGTTCAGAAGGTCTGTGTTGCCCTTCTGTACTGCTGGTGCAATCGTATCAATATCACCAAGAGATTCGATTCCTACAGAGAATCCTTCATTCTGCTGAGCCCATGCAAGTACTTCTGTATTGTCTGTGGAGAATGCATCTCCTCTTCCATCAAGAAGCGCATCGTATGCTTCCTGGTATTCATCAAATTTTACAAGTTCAATATCCGGATAGTTATCTGTGAAATATGTCTCTGCTGTTGTTCCTTTTACAACGATCAGCTTCTTGCCTTCCAGATCTTTTACATCTTTGATCAGCGCATCATCAGGAGAAACAACTCCAAGAGCTACCTTCATATATGGAAGTGCGAAGTCTACTTTCTCCGCTCTGTCATCGGTTACTGTAAAGTTTGCAAGGATCACATCTACTTTTGCAGACTGCAGATATTCTACACGACTTGCTGCCTCTACATAAGTAAATTCTGCATCGTCTTCACTTCCCAGAAGGTCTTTTGCAAGTCTTTTTCCAAAGTAAATATCGTATCCCTGAACATCACCGTTTTCATCTACATATCCAAATGGATTCTTGTCACTGAATACACCGATTTTGATCTTTCCGTCTTTTTTGATCTCATCCAGAGTACGGGCCTGTGCAGTGTTTCCACCGTCATCTGCCGCACTTACAAGAATACTTCCGCCAAGAAGTGTTGTTGCTGCTACACCTGTTGCTAATAAGACTGCTAATATTTTTTTCTTCATGTTCTTTTCCTCCATGTTTTAAAAAAATTTTGATTTTATTATAATTTTTATAACTAGTACATCGTTTTCGAAATAACTATACCACTCACTTGTCTGCGAATCCGATTGCACAGGTCTAAAAGCCTCAGCGTAGCCCGCTACGCCTGCGTTTTTATACCAGCACACTCGAATCCGCATCCTACGCGATTGGTATAGTTATTTACGAAACGATGTACTAGCTCTTATGATATCCTGCTATTTCATGGATATTATCATCCATTTCAGGATTTATAAAATATTCTGTTTTCCTCTATTCTATTTTTTCACTGTTTCATAATGGAAACTGTTCAGGAACTGTTTTGCCCTGTCAGTCTCCGGATTATCAAAGAACTGTTTCGGAGTGTTCTCTTCTACAATGTTTCCCTTATCCATAAAGATCACTCTGTCTGCTACGGAACGGGCAAATTCCATCTCATGAGTGACGATCAGCATGGTCATTCCTGTCTTTGCAAGTTCCAGTACTACCTGAAGTACTTCTCTTACCATCTCAGGATCAAGTGCTGCTGTAATCTCATCCAGAAGCATGATCTCCGGATGCATCAGCATGGCACGTACAATGGCAACTCGCTGTTTCTGACCACCGGAAAGCTGCCTTGGATAATTATCTTTCTTATCCAGAAGACCAACTCTGTCAAGAAGCTGCTCCGCTTCCTTTTTCACTTCTTCTTTATTTCTTTTCTGTACTTTCATTGGTGCCAGAAGAAGATTATTTAAAATTGTCATATTCGGGAAAAGATCATAGCTCTGGAAAACCATTCCTATCTTCTCTCTGACTTTGCTTATATTCTTTTTTTCTTTCTCATAGCTTACACCGTTAAGCTTCAGTACACCGGTGTCAATCTCTTCCAGGCGGTTGATACATCGCAGGAAGGTACTTTTTCCACATCCGGAAGGTCCTACGATCACCACCACTTCTCCCTTTTGCAGAGAGAAGGAAACATCATCCAGAATAGGAACATTGTTTACATATGATTTCTTTAAATGTTCTACTTCTAAAATCGGCTGTCCCATTCATTTATCCTCATTTCTCTATTAATCAGCAAACTTCTTTTCCAGTACTCTGGAGAGTCTGGAAAATGGAAAACATATGATAAAATACATAAAGAATACTGCACCGTATACCCAGAGGGCCGCTGTCGGATTTGTATAACGTGATGCATCTATGATCTGTTTTCCAACTTTTAACACCTCTACTACTCCGATAAGAGCTACCAGTGATGTGGTCTTGATCATTCGGGTAAGAAGATTCACTGCGGATGGAAGAAGTCTTCTTATAGTCTGCGGAAGGATAATATAAAGATAGACCTGCCATTTGTTTAATCCAAGACCGTATCCGCTGTCATACTGGTGTTTAGGAATGGAGATCAGCGCACTTCGCACCAGATCACCCATTTCAGCAGTTCCCCAGAATGTAAATACAATGACCGCCGCTGTCTCACCGGAAAGATTCATCCCCAGATGCTTGGCCGCTCCGAAATATACCAAGAACAAAAGCACCAGCTGCGGCATGATTCTTACTATTTCAAGGTAAATGCGGCAGATAAACTTAATGATTTTATTTGGGATATTCATTACCATCCCAAGAAGAAATCCAAGGATTATGGAAAATACCATGGAAATCAGTGCAATTCTTATTGTTACCCACAAGCCCTGCCAGAGTCTTAATGAGTTGATTCCCTTAAAAAGAACCTCAATCCCCATATTCTGCATAGCGGACTCTCCTTTCTACAAATGAACAGATAAGTGAGATTGGTAAAAGTATGATCAGATATGCGATTACCAACATAAACAGGGCTTCATCTGTTTTGTAATAAATTCCGATCAGGTCTTTTGTCACAAACATCAGGTCTGCAAGTGCTACTGCACTGAATACGGAGGTTTCCTTAATAAGAAAGATCGCATTTGCACAGAATGCCGGAATAGAATTGGATACTGCCTGGGGCAGGATAATGTTTGTAAATACCTGACTCTTACTCATTCCAAGGCTTAATGCGGATTCCACCTGAATGGGCGGAACATTGTCCAGGCCGCTTCGGAAGGCTTCTGCCATATAACTGCCTCCGAGAAAGGTCAGTCCTGTGATCGCACACTGTTCTGAACTGAGGACAATCCCTATTTTCGGAAGACCGAAATACAGGAAAAACAACTGAATCAACAATGGTGTATTTCTGGACAGTTCAATGTAACATTCCACGATCTGACGAAGTACAGGAATCCTGAAATACTTAATCATGCTGCAGACAAGCCCAACCACAATGGCAAGCAACACACCAATCACCGCCATGTGAAGTGTAAGCTTTGCTGCCTCAATATAAAGAGGTGTCTGCTCGCGGATAAACTCAAAATCCATGGTTACTTTATTCTCCTTCTATTATTATGATTTAGAGCATATTTGAAGAACGCTCTGGTGTGCCTGTGCCGCTTATTACTTTTCAATCCACTGCTATTTCGGTTAAAGCAGGTAGTTTACTTGATTTAGTTAAAGCGTTACATCTGCACATCTGTGAACTATCATAACATTTCAGGCTTCATCCTGCAAGCTTTTCATAAATTGCATCTGCAAGTCTGCTATGTCCCAGTTCATCCAGATGCTCCTGATCGGCTTCTCCCGGTCGGGCAAATTCTGAAGCCGGAAGATAAGAAATATTTCTTCTTCTGGCGATTTTCTCATACACCCGGGGCAGATTCCATGATACTTCGATAGAATTCTTATCGAATTCCGGATCAAAATCCTCTTCCCAGATTCTCTCCCCAAGGTAGATTGGAGATACCAGTAATATTTTGGCATCCGGGTTTACAGTGTTGATCTGATCAAGGAGCTGTTCAATCCCCTGTCCGATTACTTCCGGGGTTGCGCTGTATACGCTTTTACAATCGTTCGTGCCAAGCATGAGAACGATAGTGTCTACTGGTCTGTGGCTCTCAAGGATTGCCGGAAGCATTTCTGTTCCTCTTCTTTCTGTACGGAATGGATCATCGAATACGGTGGTTCTTCCGCAAAGTCCTTCTTCGATTACTCTGTAGCCTTTTGTTCTTACTTTGTCATCCAGGATGCTGGTCCAGCGGGTACCCCATCCGTATCTCTGATTAGTAGTTCCCGGGATTAAACCGTATGTATTGGAATCACCGAAACATAAGATTTGTTTCATGTCTTGTCACCTTCTTATCTGATATTTTTAATGGGATTTTTGTTTTCCCTGTTTTCATATTGATTTGATAGGAATACTATACAATCTTTATTTTTGTTTGTCAAGCCCTTTTTTGTATTTTTTGAAAATGTTTATTTGTACGTCATAAGTCATAAAGGGACGCTCAGAAATATTTTTATTTTCCGTGCGGTTTCGGGACCTATAGCAATCCTCGTAAATAATCAAAAAATTTTTGATACCGATATTATTTCCAGTCCTGAACTTTATATTTTTTATATTTTGCAGGTGTCGTGCCTGTATATTTTCTGAAGATTTTTATAAAATAGCTCTGTGTGGAAAAGCAAAGATATTCACTGATCTGTGCTGCTGTATAATCTGAATAGGTCAGCATATTACAGGCAGCTTCTATCCGTTCTTTCTGAATATAGTCGACAAAAAGCATTCCTGTTTCTTTTTTAAACAATCTGGAAAGATAACTGGCACTGATCCCTGCTGCCTCTGCAGTTTCTTCCAGTGTAACGGGAACATGCAGATGAAGATGAATATATTTTACTGCCGCTTCAATTTCTCTGCTGTAATGTCTCATTCCGGACTTTTGCACTTCCTGGGCAAATCTCAGAGCTGCTTTTTGTGATAACTTTTCTATGGAAGATTTACTGGTACACTCTTCCACTGTCTGAATATAGCCATCGCTTAATGCATAAGCAGTTTCTTCAGGTACGCCACCTTCAATCGCAGCTCTGGTAAACAGCGTAATTCCTGCGATAAACATATTCTTACTGTTTCGCAGTTCATTTCTGGACAGTATTCCAGGAGTTCCATCCGGTGTGATCTGAAAAACGGACTGTATTCTGTCTGTCTGACCATTCCTGATAGCATCATACTGCCGACGCTCACTTGCATAAGATTCATGTTTCTGTAAATTCTCACGTCTCTCAAATAGAGTATTCCTGCTTCGGTTCTCTGCAACCTGTTGTTCTTTTTCATTGTATTCCTTACTTTTCTCCTGCATCTTTATTCCTCTCGCATACGCAGCAATATTTTGTTATTTATATCAATATTTTACTATATTTTATCATTTGAAGGTGATATAGTCCAGATAAAGGCAACACAAACAATCTGTTTGTTACTGTTCACTCCGTTCACAGTAACGTAGCCAAAATTCATTCCAGATTGCCTGCGGCAATGGAATTTTGGCTTGTATGTCTCGGGATTTTGGCATATTCATGCCAAAACACCTCGCGGGATAGTGGTGTGTGAACAGTAACATCTGTTTCACATATAAATAAACTTATGGAGGAATTTATTATGAAGCGTGATTTAAAGAAAATCATCAGCCAGATGACTCTGGAAGAAAAAGCAGGCATGTGCTCAGGTCTTGATTTCTGGCATCTGAAGAGTGTGGAAAGACTCGGAATCCCGGAGGTAATGGTAAGCGACGGTCCTCACGGGCTTCGTAAACAGGATGACAAGGGAGATCATCTTGGAATGAACGACAGTATCAAAGCAGTCTGCTTCCCTCCTGCTGCTTTAAGTGCCTGCTCTTTTGACCGTGAATTAATGGAATCCATGGGCGAAACTATTGGCAGAGAAGCACAGGCAAATGACGTATCTGTTGTTTTAGGACCGGCTGTCAATATTAAACGTTCTCCGCTCTGCGGAAGAAACTTTGAATACTATTCAGAAGATCCATACCTTGCAGGTGAGATCGCTGCTGCATTTATCAATGGTGTACAGTCCCAGCATGTAGGAACTTCCATCAAACATTTTGCAGCTAACAATCAGGAATATCACCGCATGAGCAATTCTTCTGAAGCAGATGAAAGAACACTCCGCGAAATTTATTTTCCTGCATTTGAAACTGCAGTAAAAAAGGCTCAGCCATATACATTTATGTGCTCCTACAATCAGATCAACGGTACTTTTGCTTCCGAGAATAAATGGCTTCTTACCGATGTTCTCCGCAATGACTGGGGCTTTGAAGGATATGTTATGTCTGACTGGGGTGCTGTCAATGACCGTGTGAAGGGTCTGGAGGCCGGCCTGGATCTGGAAATGCCAGGTTCCAACGGAACAAACGATGCTCTGATCATGGAAGCCGTAAAAAATGGCACTCTGAAGGAAGAAGTTCTGGATCAGGCTGTAGAACGTATCCTGAATATTATTTACAAATATGCGGACCACCGTGCACCGCAGGAATTTACCATGGAAAAAGACCATGAAGAGGCACGCCGTATTGCGGAAGAATCTATGGTCCTTCTGAAAAACGCAGACCAGATTCTGCCTCTGAAGACCTCTGAGAAAGTAGCTTTTGTAGGTGGTTTTGCCAAAAAACCTCGTTTCCAGGGCGGCGGAAGCTCTCATATTAACTGCTTTAAAATTACCAATGCACTGGAAGCTGTTCCTGCTGATGCACAGGTTATTTACGCAGAAGGATTTCCTGCTGATAAAGATTTATACGATGAAAAACTGGCTTCTGAAGCACTTCAGTCTGCAAAAGCTGCTGATAAGGTTGTGATCTTCGCCGGACTTCCGGATAGTTTTGAGTCTGAAGGATATGACCGTTCTCATATGAGACTGCCAGAATGCCAGAACCGTCTTATTGCTGAGATCCTTGAAGTTCAGCCAAATACTGTGATCGTTCTTCACAATGGTTCTCCTGTGGAAATGCCATGGATCAATAATGTGAAAGGTATTCTGGAAGCTTACCTTGGCGGACAGGCAGGCGGAGCTGCTGTTGCAAATATCCTCTATGGTATTGTAAATCCAAGCGGTAAACTGGCCGAGACAATCCCGGTGAAACTGGCTGACAATCCATCCTACCTGAACTTCGGTGGCGGTGATAAAGTGGAATACCGTGAAGGTGTATTTGTAGGATATCGTTATTATGACACCAAACAGATGGAAGTTGCCTATCCATTCGGATACGGACTCTCCTATACTACTTTTACATACAGCAATCTGCAGATTTCCAACACAAATCCAACAGAAAAAGATACTGTCACTGTTTCTGTAGATGTAACAAATACAGGAAACGTTGCAGGAAAAGAAGCTGTCCAGCTCTATGTGAAAGACATGACAGCATCCACGATCCGTCCGGAAAAAGAACTGAAAGGTTTTGAAAAAGTCCAGCTTGCTCCCGGCGAAACCAAAACAGTTACTATGAAACTGGATAAGCGTAGCTTTGCATGGTACAACACCCAATTACAGAACTGGTATGCTGCAAGCGGCAAATATGAGATTCTGATTGGTGCGTCCTCCAGAGATATCCGTCTCTCTGAAACCATTGAACTCTCCAGCAGCCAGGTAATTCCCATGCATATTCATATGAACACAACACTGGGTGAGCTTTTCAATAATCCCAACACAAAAGAAGCAGCAAAAGAACTGACTTCCAGATATCTGGCTGCAATGAACGGCGGTTCAGACACAGCTTCCCAATCTGCTGCTGAAGCTATCACTGAAGAAATGGTAGCAGCAATGACAGATTCCATGCCACTTCGCTCTCTGTGCAGCTTTGGCGGATTCTCCCGGGCTGAGATCCGGGAGATGATTGACAAACTGCAGGCAATCTATAGCAATCCTCTGAAATAATGCATCTTAATCCAGCCCATCAGAGTGTGAAATCCTGCGTCAGATATCTTTGCCGTGCGTCAGCACGCCTGCAGATATCTTCCTTGTCTTTCGCACTCTGCTGAACTGTCTTAAATGCATTATTTACAAGGATTGCTATAAAACAAAAAAACTACTGTATATAAGCTGAATTTTTTTCCGGCTTTATACAGTAGTTTTTATTTATTTCTCTCTAAACCATTCCTTCATCACATCAAAAATTTTTATAAGCTCTTCGTCACTGATCACATATGGAACCATAGAGTACATGTAGTTCAAAAATGGCCTGCTGAACACACCCCGTTCATAAGCAAACTGCTGGAAGCCTTCCAGATCTCTGGAATCATGAACCTCCACGCACACACAGCCACCCATGATCCGGACTTCTTTGATCCGTGGATCTGTGAATGCTTCCATCTCACCACGTGAAACCTGTTCAATATGACGGATTTTACTCATATAATCTTCACGCTCAAAAATCTCAATCCCCTTCAAAGCCACAGCACATGCCAGCGGGTTTCCCATAAAAGTAGGACCATGCATCAGGGCAAGTCTGTCATCATCACTGTAAAAGGCATCAAATACCTTGTGATTTGCCACAGTGACAGCATGACCAATATATCCTCCTGTAAGGGCCTTTCCAAGAACCAGGATATCCGGCAGAACAAGATCTGCCACAAAGCGATTACCTGTGCGGCCAAACCCGGTTGCAACCTCGTCAAAAATCAAAAGAACATCATACTGGTCACACAATTCTCTTGCTCTCTTCAGGAATGAAATATCATACATCCGCATTCCTCCTGCTCCCTGTAAAAGAGGCTCCACAATAAAGCAGTTCAGACGGTCATTATACTGTTCAAATGCCTCCTCCAGGGCCGGAATCTCAGTGGGAATATGGACAACACCCTCTTTTTTGTCAAAAGCGAAATGATAATCCTCGTCATCACCAACTTCCATTGCCTTAAATGTATCCCCGTGATATGCATGTTCAAGAGCCAGCACTAACGGGCGCTTTCTTCCCTGATTGGTGTTGTATTGAAGGGCCATTTTAAGTGAGACCTCCACTGCAACACTTCCTGAATCTGAAAAAAAACAATAATCCAGATCTCCTGGCAGAAATTCCTGCAGCTTCGCAGAAAGCTTTTCCACCGGCTCATGTGTCAGTCCCCCAAGCATTACATGACAAAAACGGTCTGCCTGTTCCTTGATCGCTTCTGTCAGTTCCGGATGCTTATATCCATGAATCATACACCACCAGGAAGATATAGAGTCTATCAGCTTCTGATCTTTTGTATAAAGATGTACACCCTCTGCATCCAGAATCTTATAGGGAGCTTTCATTGTTTTCATTTGTTCATAGGGATACCATATCATTTGATCTTCACCTCATCATAAAATTCTGCCAGTACATCTGCATCTATATCAAGATCCTTCGCATTATCCTGTACTTTTGCAATAACCGGAAGGCCTGTCATATATTGGCACATAGCAATATTATCCTCTTCCATAATATTTCCGGGATGGTAATGGTTAAAAATAATACCTTTGATTGGAAGGGAATGGACTTTCATATACTCAGCAGTCAATACAACACTGTTTATTGTACCAAGCCCTGCATCTGCCACCAGAATACTGGAAAGCTCAAACTCTCTTATCACATCTTCAAGCTGGATTTTGCGTTCATCAAAACAGAGCGGACAGAGGATACCGCCACTTCCTTCCATGGTAATATATTCATAATCATTTGCTGCCTTCAAAAATCCTCTTCGCACAACATCAAGATCCACCGGATTACCCTCAACTCTTGAAGCAAGATGAGGAGACCAGGCATTTTCATATACATAGGGACACATATCATCCAGAGACTGGGAAATACCAGACATCTCTTTAACAAAAAGTGCATCGCCCGGGATTAGACTTCCGTCTGCACGCCGGTCATTTCCACTCATTGCAGCTTTGTAATAAGCCGGATTTTTTCCTGCCTGTGCCAGTTTTTTTACGATCAGTCCTGAGAGATAGGTTTTGCCCATGTCTGTTCCTGTTCCTGTAATAAATACCGCTTTACTCATGATTCTTCCACTTCCTTCCAATATTCTGGTGTTACATTTCTGCCCATATCAGAGAGCATTTTTCGGTCGCTGCGGATGGTTGCGCAGGCAACAGTAGTCAGCATATTCCCTGTTATTGTAGCGGAGGCACCGGATTTAAAAGCGGTTTCCCCGTCATTGGTAAGAAGTGCCCGTCCGGCAGCAAGACGAATATTAGCCTCAGGATTAATATAACGAAAGAAGGCAATTGTCCGGAGGATATCCTGCTCTGAAAGCTGATCAAGATGTTCCAAAGGTGTTCCCGGAATGGGCATCAATGCATTGATCGGAATGGAGTCAATACCCAGCTCTGCAAGGCTGACTGCCATATCCAGACGATCCTCCCAGGTCTCTCCCATTCCTATGATGCCACCGGAACATGCACACATTCCTTCTGCCTTTACCTTTTTCAGAGTTTCAATCTTCATATCGTATGTATGTGTCGTACATATATTAGGAAAATTTCTCCGCGAAGTCTCAATATTATGATGGTAACTGGTTACTCCGGCTTCATGAAGACGATGCAGCTGTTCGGAAGAAAGAAATCCCATGGAAGCACAGAGATCGATATTGCATTCCTTATACATGGTTTCATAGGCATGAATCGCCTGATCAAATTCTTTTCCGGTCAGAGCCTTTCCTGCAGTGACAATGGAAAAACGATCAACGCCCTCCTCTTCATTCATTTTACATGCTTCCAGAATCTTTTCCTCGGGAAGAAAATCATAGATTTCACAGGAAGTATGGTGGTGTACTGACTGAGCACAATATTTGCAGTCCTCCGGACACCTGCCGCTGCGGCCATTGATAATGGAACAGAGATCTACCTTATCACCGATATATGCTTCGCGGATACGGTCTGCTCCTTCACATAACTCATCTAAATCACAGGTGAGAAAAAAAGAAAGATCATCTTTCCTTGTGATTCTGCGTCCATCAATAATTTCCTGTGCTAAAATAAGTGGATTCATTTTACAAGCTCCTCCCTTTCCAGTCTGACATTTGATTTTGAATCAAAAAGATATTGAAGCACTACCGGTCTGACACGTTTTGCAATAACAGCTCCCAGAACACTTAATGCAATGTCACCGGGTACAGCAAGAAGAAAACAATAAAGGATAAGCGGCCAGATTCCAATCGGTGTATCGATCACATAATTACAGATCACATAGTAATAAACCATTCCACAGGCATAGACGATCATCAGACCTGCCAAATTCGCAAGTAAATAGTGAAAAACTGTCTTCTGCTTAAGACGCTCTGCAATAAGTCCGGTCACGTATGTTCCCAGGCAGAACCCTATAATATAACCGAAGCTTGGCTTGAAAATATACCAGATCCCACCGCCCTCCGAAAAGATCGGAAGTCCTGCCAGTCCCAACAGCATATAGGCAACCACAGAAATCATACCCCTTCTGGATCCCAGAAACAATCCGGCAAGCATAGTGAACAGGTACTGCAGTGTAAAGGGAACTACAGGTACAGGGATTTTAATAAACGCACCTGCTGCAATCAACGCCGTAAAAAGACCGCAATAGATCATGCTTTTTGTTTTAGTCATTTGTAAACCTCCATATATTTTATGGTTTACTATTTTAAAGCACAGAAGGTTAATTGTCAACTTTTTTATTTTCTCAGTTTATAGTTCGCCTGTTACTGTTCACACACCACTATCCCGCAAGGTGTTTTGGCATGAATATGCCAAAATCCCGAGACATACAAGCCAAAATTCCATTGCCGCAGGCAATCTGGAATGAATTTTGGCTAAGTTACTGTGAACGGAGTGAACAGTAACTTAGCCTTGCTATTTGCGTCACAGCATATATAATATGGTCAAGCGGATAAAATCATCCGCTTCGCTACTTGCTTGATTCGGTAATCACGACCACCGGCTAAGTCGGTGGTTTGCTTTGACCCTATAAGGGTCTATTACCGGCATTGGAGTCTAATGACTCATTATTCCTGTATTTTTTTTGCATTTTTCCATACCGTATCTACATAATATCCACGACACCAGAAATGTCTGTTTCCATATTCAGATTTGCATGTCTTTCGAATATCATTAATGTACTTTTTCATTTTAACCATACAAAAACGGCAGACCCCCCAATAAAGTCAAGAGATTCTGCCATTTTATTTTTCATCAACTGTCGAAAACGGGTGTGTGTCATTTCATCGGGAATTTCTTTCTTGCCAGGTCAGTTCTACTTTTTCCTTACAGTTCTCAGAAAATAACAGATCGACCACGCAATACTCATTCCTGCTGCAATTCCAAAAGCAAAAAGAAACGTATCCCGTCCATATTCCAATGCTCGAACAGTATTTCCTTCCACAATGCTGTTCATACAATAATAAAGAGTACTTCCGGGAATCAGAGGGATTACGGAAGTAACAAAAAAAGATGTAGATGTTTCTTTACAGATTCTTGCAAGAATTTCTGCATACACATCTGTAACAAAGCCAGCCATCAGAGTCGGAAGAAAAACATTTCCCCAGAATTCTTTTCCCAGAAGGAACACCAGCCAGCTAAGGAAGCCGCCAACTGCTGCCAGAGGCAAATATTTCTTTTTTATATGAAAAAGAATTCCAAATCCTACAGAGCCAATGGCTCCGGTAATTAATTGTATCATGATTGCTGCAGTCAAAGTCCAAACCTCCCAAATAAAATAATTGCCCCCATAAATCCAAGTGCCAGTGCCGCAGCAAGTAGTAAAGCAGCAATCAGACGGATGATTCCAGAGAGTGTATCACCAATAAGTACATCCCTGATTGCATTTGTCGACATCAACCCCGGAATCAAAAGCATAATGTCACCGATCATAATCTTATCCATGCGAAGGAATGGGCACAGCAAGGTTAATCCACAGATTGCACAGCCTGTAAAAAAAGACGCCACAAACTGAAAAGTCACTTCATTCATGCATACCGGACGAAGATATTGCTGTAATCCCCAGATCAGAACAGCCCCAAGCCCTGCTGCAACAGCATCCGGAATACTTCCACCATAAAAAAAAGCAAAACTGCATGCAGCCAGAAGGCTTCCAAGAAGTTTCCATAGCGGTTTTGTTTTATTTATATTAATTTTATCAAATTCCTTCCGAAGCTCTGCTGCCGGAACAGGATGATTACAAAAACGACGGCTCAGATCATTCAACTGCTCCAGTTTGGTAAAATCATTTCCTCCGCACTCCCTGATCCGTCGGGTCTGTGTCCGCGCTCCTTCTCCCGGAAATTCCATGGTAATAACGATACTGGATGTGATCACAAAAACATTCATCTGCGCAGCACCACAGGCATAACCCATTCGGTTCAGCGTATCCTCCACCCGAAAAATCTCTGCACCGCTGTTTAACAATGCGTCACCCATATCAAGAAAAATATGTAAAAAATCTTTAGATGTCTGCATAGGATTACTCCTTTAATTTTGCAGAAAAGAGTCCGGCATAATATACGCCAGTGTCTTACTTCTGCACTTTTGTATTCTGAAGATAGCTTTAGTATAAGGCTTAATTGCAGTTAATACAACTTCTATTTTATAGCGCTTTCATAAAATAGTTCCAATTCAGATTATTTTGAAAAAATAAGATGTGTTTTTCAGATCAAAAAATATGAGTAGTAGTCAAGAGGACTTGATGGATTAATCCGTCAAGCCCTTTCTATTTATTATGAGAAATAATCAGTGTACGAGCTGTCAAGTATTTTCTTCCTTCTTATAAAGATTAAAATTCTTGACAGCTCTGTTTTTGGCAAATAAAAAAATATCATAGAATCTAGTTTAATAGACTCATATGATATTTCTTTGATTACTCTTGTGATTACCCGTGAAGACGAAGACGCGCAAAAGCCTTCATTTTCAAAGGTTTCGAGCAGGGGATGAGAGAATCGAACTCCCACCAAAGGTTTTGGAGACCCCTATCATACCATTTGACCAATCCCCTACAAAGTATATTATACATACTT
>NZ_JBWJVQ010000240.1:0-42445 GCF_056339875.1 Blautia sp. ZXY-1-C6 | reverse complement strand
CCATGCTTGCCATATATTCCGCTTCCCTGTGAAAAACGAAAAGGTATATTACAAATGGAATTACTACAAGAGCCAGTGGAAAAAGCAGACGTTTCCTTTGACTTTTCAGCACAAAGACAATTCGTTTTCTCTGTATGATACCAACGACAGCAAGAGCCAGTGTCGAGATAAAAAATTGCAGTTGGTAGGCTGTGAAAAAAGCCCTATCTGAAAAGAAGAAGCAAATAATTGCTGTTACGCAGGAAATTTTCAAAAAAACAAGCAGTGCTTTTTGCCCCCGATAGGCGGAACCCTGAAATAAAAATGTCTGTATGAAATATGCTGACTGATAAAAACAGACAGGCAACAACAGCATGGAAACCGCTTTGGATATTGGTTGAAAGTCAAACAGGTACAACAAGAATTGCCAGCCCAGCAACAATAACAATAGGGAAAAGTGGTTCAGAACCTTATTACATTTTACATTCTTATATGAGATATACGCCGCGTCAAAAAACAAGAGCGACAAAGATAGAAAATGAACAAGGTAATTGCTTTCTATATAATGTCCGTTGTACGCCATATAACTGAGATAAATAATCACGGCAAATTGGTTCAACGCACAAAAAATCTGTCTTGAGAAATATGTGTTTTTCGTATTTTCCACCTCCATTCCTTTTCTAATATTGTACTGTTCTTTCCCCATGAGTTCAAGATTGCTATTCTGAAATATTTTTGAATAAACCAACGGCTGACACCAATGAAAGTGCCAGCCGCCGCATTATTTCAAGGCAATTATATAGCAGGAGCGTTTCGTTAACTGGTAATAGATAACATAGATAATGGAGAAGATCGCCACCGCCAGAAGAATCGGTGCAACAACGGCGCTGTTCCGTCCGAGCAGATCGTCCATCAGTGCAGACTTATAACAAATCATCGCAAAAATGCTGTGCAGCAATCCTATGACATAGGGAATACCGTAATAAATCTGTATCTGCCGACGCACACATTTTTTAATCATTGTGTGACTATATCCCATTTTCAGCATGATTTCATAGTCCGGTTTGTCATAGGTTACGGACGAAATATTTTGAAAGTAAAGAATACTGCCCGTAGCAATTAAGAAAATAATCGTAGTAAAACAAATTAGCAAAAAAGTGGAACTTGCATCGCGGACAAAGGTACTTTCTCTTTGCCATGCGCTTGCCAGATAAATGTTGTCCGGCATAGACGCATTCAAAGCTGTGTAGGCAGTTTCATTAGAGCGCATTTTTTCACCATTAATACTGATAACCGTAACTCTATCTATGGTACTGTCACGCATTTTTTGATAAAGGTTATCCGACAAAATCAGAGTTCCAACACTGTTTGAAAAGCCAATAGGATTATCAATGCTTGTCTGTTTTACTGTTACATCGGTTATTCCTGTTCCAAAGTCCAGACGATACGAGGCTCCCATGTCAGAATGTTCATGGTCTGGATGGTATTTGATTAAAATGCAATCAGTATCTGATAATTCTGGAATATCCGTTTTCTTCCCCTGCTGGGAGAGCAAGGAGACATAGTCTGTCCGGCTGATACATTCAAATCCGGGAATACGCCCCTTATCTTCACTGATACTGTATTCTGTCGGCAGACGATCAGAAGTTGCTTTTACTTTCAAAATAATCGTTTCATAAACTTCGTATTCCTGTTCGTCGCAAGCCTCCTGTAAAGCCTGCAAAGAGATTTCCTTTTCCTGCTCATTTGTCACTCGGTATTCAATGGCAGAGGGGATAATGCGCCGGAAAGATTGGTATGGATACCACATAGAAAGAACCGTCGAGCCAAAGACCGCCAGCGTCTCCGCTGTCAGCAGGATCAGCAAAATCAGTGATTTCGCATTAGAACGGATGCGGTGCATAAACTTTGGCACTACAATAATGGTATTTTCATGGTAAAGTCTGCTTTTTTTCTGCCGGATTTTCTGACAGACATAGGGTAGGAATGAGTACATAAACAGAATCGTTCCTGCCACAACACAAAGAAGTGTCAGCATGGCAATAGGAGAAAATCCAATGGTATTCCATAATGACTGCTTTCCCCGCATAATGTCCAATGCAAGGCCGTATCCTGCGCTGAGAAATCCGACACCCAATATCGCTGTTATTGCATGGGGATGGATCGGTTTTTCCGTTTTCTTTTCCAGTCGCACCAAATCAAGCAGGGTAGATTTTCGGAGCAGCCTTGCGTTAGAAAGTGTAAGTGTAATCAGCACGACGATTACAAAGGAAAGGATTGCCTTTACTGCTGCCGGGTAAATTAAAGGGATTGCGCTTTGATCTACGGATATTCCCAAAAGGGTCACAATCCCGGCGATTACGATTTTGTGGAGAATACTGCCAGTCAGAATCCCAAGAATCATACCGCCAAAGCAGATCATTACATTTTCAAAGATCAGTAATTTCAATATAGTTGATTTTCGATACCCAAGTAGCGAATAAATCCCTAATTCTCTCATACGCCGCCGCATAAAAAAACTATTGGAATAGAACATATAAAAAATGACAAATACCATGATGAATACTGCTACTGTCCGGCACATGGTTTCCACTCTGCCATCCGAAGATATTTTTTCCATGATTATCTGGTTCATGGAAAATGAAGTAAAGCAGAAGTAAATCATCAAGACAAAAGAAACGGAAAAAAGGTACAGGAAATAAAACGAAAAGTTCCGTTTCAGATTTTTTAAGGCGATTGCGGATAATTTCATGTTGTCACCCCCCCTTAACGCTTTTCGTCCTGTCTGGCGGCTTCTTGCATGATTTCCTCATAGAATTCACGGCGTTCCCTGTTACACCGTTTCAATTCGGAAATGATATGCCCGTCCTTAAAGTACAAAATGCGATCTGTATAGCTTGCCGCATACGGGTCATGTGTTACCATTAAAATTGTTGTTCCTAAAGCCTGATTGACTTCTGAGAGGGCAAAGAGCAGTTCCGTTGCTGAACTGCTGTCCAATGCCCCGGTGGGTTCATCTGCAAAAATCAACGGCGGGCGTTTTACCATAGCACGAGCCGCCGCTACACGCTGTCGCTGACCGCCAGACAATTCACTGGGATATTTTTTCAGTTGTGAAGCAATTCTGAACAGTTCCGCAAGCTCCATCACTTTTTTATCAATCGTCTTTGCACTTTCATGGAGCAAAGTCAAGGGAACTGCAATATTTTCCTGCACAGTCAGACTGTCCAACAAAAAATACTCTTGAAAGATAAAGCCGAGATTATTCTTACGAAAATCGGCTGCCTGTGTTTGACTAAGCTCTTGAATTTTTTTCCCTCCCATGCGGATGCTGCCGCTTGTAGGAATATCAATAGTGGATAGCACATTCAAAAGCGTTGTTTTGCCGGAGCCGGAAGCTCCCATAATACCGAGAAATTCACCCTGCATTACTTCAAAAGAAACATGATCCAGTCCTGGTTTCGGCTGGTTTGGATAGATTTTGGTGATGTCTTTTACTTCTAATAGTGTACTCATTATTGATCGCTCCTTTCGATATACACAAGCAGTATATCGAACACAGTAAAAAAGTGCATGAGTAAATCACGCAGAAAACATGCATGATTTGTCGTTCCTTGATATGATATTCATAAAATAGAAAAAGTCATATCTGTCGGACAGCGACAAAAGAAAAAGCCGTCGCAGAGCAGACACATTTTCACGCGCCTATGAAACGGCGGTTTTGATTTTCAGAGCCGCCGTTTCTTTGCGTTTACACAAACCTATGACGACTTGCAGGGACACGGTAGCCGATTGGAGGTTATTTTGCCGTGTCTCGTTTGCTTTTTCAAAGCTCACATGATCTACATCAGTTAAAAAAAGCATTGCTCCTCCTCCGGGCAAGTATAACATTGCATCGGCATTATCGTTCCATGTAATTCAGTATAATAATGGCTGTTCTTGGCGCGCCAGTTTTCCCTCACGGAAATCTGGCGTTTTTTGTTGCCATTTTTTCGGAGATGACCCGGTTGTCTGCCGGTGTCGGTCTCCGCCTCCATTCGATTCACCCGTCAATCACCCGTGAATCGAAATGGAGGTACATAATGAAGAAAATTAACCTTCGGGAACTTTATCCTGATGTTTATACAACAGACTTTTTTGTAGATGTGACAGAGGAAGTAATGGAGACTATTCGGGCAGCTGAACGTGCGGAGGCTGCGTATGAGCGAAAGATGTATCGTTATAAAGCACAGTATTCTCTGGATTGCGAGAATGGCATTGAAAATGCGGTGCTGTTGAAGCCGCAGACACCGGAGATGGTTCTGGAGGAAAAACAGTTTCAGGAGCAGGTCTATGCCGCTGTGATGAAGCTGCCGGAGAAACAGGCAAAGAGGATTTATGCCCGATACTATCTGGGAATGACGGTAAATGAAATTGCCGAAGTAGAAGGTGTAGACCCAAGCCGTGTCCGAGACAGTATCCGGCGTGGTCTGAAGCAGCTGGCAAAGTATTTTTAGGGTAGAATAACAGAGGGCGCAAGGTCTCAAAGTGCTTCTGCATAAGACCTTGCGCCCTACCTATTGTAGTAGCCTTAGAGGTGTATTTTGTAAAGCTATCTTTGAGTGAAAAAAGCAGGAGTTTTTTTCTATTTAATTAGCTGTAAATATTGAATGCCATCCTTGTAGCACTAACTGGATCAAATTATAATATAGATGGAAAGTTTTTTGAAAAAATCCGTCCGCTGTAACATTTCGCGGACATTTGCCTGTTATACTATCTATAAAAAGCAAAGGAAGTGAGGATATGAAGCAGATTTTAATTGTCGAGGACGACAGTTTTTTGAATAAGATGTTAGACTATAACCTGACCGCAGACGGCTACGGCGTGACTTCTGTCCTAAATGCCAGAACCGCAGCCGACGCCATCCGCCAGCGGGAATTTGATTTAGTGCTGCTGGACATCAACCTGCCGGATGGAAATGGTTTTGAGCTGTGCAAGCTGATAAAGCCCCAGCGCCCGGACACCATCGTAATTTTCCTGACCGCCAACGATCAGGAGAGCGACCAGATACGGGGCTATGAGGTGGGCGCGGTGGACTACATCACAAAGCCCTTTGTGATCGGGGCCTTGCAGCGAAAAATCAAAGCCATGTTCGCCATGCTGGAACACCACAAACCGGCCAAGGACATTTACGACGACGGGCGGCTGTTTCTGGACTTCTCGGAGCAGACGGCCTCCTTAAACGGCAAGCCCCTGACCCTATCCCCGATGGAGTATAAAATGCTGAACCTGTTCCGTAAAAATCCCCGGCAAGTGCTGACCCGTGGGCAGCTTTTGGAAAAGCTGTGGGATATAGACGAGAGGTTTGTGGACGAACATACCCTGACAACTTCCATCAGCCGGATTCGCAGCAAGATTGAATCCGACGGCGGCGCACCCTACATCAAGACCGTTTACGGCATGGGCTATCAATGGACGGGAGGCGAGGCAAAATGAAGTTTCAAAACCTCTCGGTAAAGCGGCTGTTTGGCCGGGTGGCAATAGGGCTTGCCCTCTCCATGTCCGGGATCACCATAGCCCTGTTTTTTGTGACAAAACAGACGGCGGTGCTGCTGACGGGCGGGGTGCTGCTGCTGTGCGCCCTTGTGGGGATTTTTGTACTGACGCAGGCGTTTGGAAAGCGGCTGTCGCAGTTTACCGCTGACCTGTGCCAGACCTTAGACCACATGATCGCCGGGAATGAAGCGCCCCAGCGGCCAGAGGACAGCGAAACCCAGCTTGCCAGAATCGGACACCGGCTGGCAAGGCTTTACCAGATCATGCAGGAGAACCGCCGCCGGGTGGACGAGGAACGGCAGGAGTTACAGACCCTTGTATCGGATATTTCCCATCAGGTGAAAACGCCGGTAAGCAATCTGAAAATGGCGACGGACACCCTGCTGGAAAAGCCCATGACCGAGGCGGAGCGCACCGACTTTATCCGGGGAATCCGCAGCCAGACGGATAAGCTGGACTTTCTCTTTCAGGCCCTTGTGAAAACCTCACGGCTGGAAACGGGCGTGATCCAGTTGGATAAGAAACCGGGTCGCCTCTTTGATACCGTGGCGCAGGCCATGAGTGGGATTGTGTATGCAGCGGAGAAAAAGGAAATCGCTGTGTCCGTGGACTGCCCGGAGGATTTGACCGTTTTCCATGACAGCAAGTGGACATCCGAAGCCCTCTTTAACCTGCTGGACAATGCGGTGAAGTACACCCCGGCAGGCGGGAAAATCGCCGTGTCAGTGGTGCTGTGGGAAATGTATGTGGAGGTCAAAGTGACCGACACCGGCAAGGGCATTTCCGAAAGCAATCAGGCTGCCATCTTCCGGCGCTTCTATCGTGAGGAAGAAGTACACGAACAGCAGGGCGTGGGCATTGGCCTGTATCTGGCCCGCGAGATCGTAACGCGGCAAGGCGGCTATATCAAAGTGGTTTCGGAGCCGGGCAAGGGTTCAGAATTTTCCATTATGCTGCCGACAAAATAGAACGCGGCGGACGGCCATTTCCGGCTGCCCGCCGTAAATTTTTTTGAAATGTCCGAGCGTTGTAACATTTCACCTCGATTTTCAATGAAATTTTTTGGCCGCTGTAACATTTCGCGGACATTTAGGTTTTACAATACCCTTATCAAATATGGAGGTGATACAACTATGACATGGCCTTTTGAAAATGACACCAGCGCCATTACAAAGAAGCTGGCGCAAAGAAGCTTCAAAGCCAACAAATTACGAAATATTGTTGCTGTAATAGCAATCGTTTTAACATCAATGCTTTTTACTTCTGTAACGACTTTATGTGTTGGAGCGATCCAGTCTATACAGACAACTATTTTGCAAATTAGGGGAACCAGCCCGTCCACTGGTACATCTGTAAATTGGATTGCCATAATAGCAGCCCTGTTTTTTATTATGATTTTTGTAATAACGGGCTATTTGCTCATTCGCAATATTTTTGAGATTTCTGTTGTTCAAGAAATAAAGAAATATGGCTTATTAAGAACAATCGGAACAACGGAGAAGCAAATCAAGCGAATTGTTTATAAGCAAGCATTTTGGCTGTCTATAATTGGTATATCTATTGGGTTGATTTTAGGATATATAGTAGGAATACTTATGCTTCCGTGGATTCTTAATTTTATGAAAGGCGAGTATCACAATCTTTCTGTGAACTTGAGTTTTAATCCTATTATTTTTGTCGTTGCCGGGATATTTAGTGCGATTACTGTTTGGGTGAGCATAAAGAAACCATTCAAAATTGCAGCTACGATTTCGCCCATTGAGGCAACCAGATACTATGAAAAAGACAATTATCATAGTGCCAACAAGAATCGTCTTTCGTTTAAGAATAGAATAACAGAAATGGCATGGAGAAATTTAAGAAGAAATTCAAAGCGTACCATATTTATCGTCTTATCCATGATACTCTGCATTATTCTCCTAAACAGTGCAATCGCAATCGGAAATAGTGTTGATGTTAAAAAATATGTATCTTCTGTTACCTCATTTGATTTTGTTGTGGCAAGCCCAAACACATTTTCTAATGTGCAAGGTTTTCGATTTAAAGATGATTCTGTTAGTAATGAAATCATATCTGATATTGAAAATAATATTCCTGTGCTGAACGGAAGTCGAATTTATAAAAACACTTTGGATGATGTCAGTGTTACTTATGATTATGGTAGTTTGGTCACGGAAGTATTAGACGAATACACAGAAGATAATCACCTTATACGAAGTGGTATGGTTGATGGCAGAACTTATCCAGTAAAACTCGGTGTTGATTATCGACCTCTTTGCAATATTTACGGGGTAGAAAAATCAATACTTCCTAAATTGAATTTCATTGAGGGAGAAACAGATATACAGCAACTAACCTCATATTTGGAAAGTGGAAACTATGTTATAGAAATTTCAGCGATCAACCCAAATGAATCTCCTGAATTTCTTTGTCCGCTCAATCAGGAAGTTACCATTTACAAAGATGGATTGCCTTATAAAACGGTTTCGGTAATTGCGCGTGCAGTGGTTGATTTTTCATTGGTAGAATCTCCGGGTAAGAATGTTGGCTACACTGATGTTGGCGGCGATTGTCCTATTTTCTATATGAGTAATGAGATGTTTGTGGAATTGTATAACAATCCAGCCATAATGAGTTATGTGTTTGATGTGGAAAAAGAACACTTTTTGCCAGCGACCGAGTACATCAATTCTTTGCCTACCGTTGAATACGCATCGTCTGAAACATTGGCACAAACTATGAATGGATTAAAACAAACTATTTTTATCATAGGTGGCCTTATTGGGTTTCTATTAGGAAGTATCGGGCTTGTGAATTTTTCCAACATCATTATAACGGGCATTATAAACCGGCAACGGGAATTTGCTACATTAGAGAGCATCGGAATGACGAAAAAACAAATTAACAAATTGACCGTATTGGAGGGATTGTTTTACGCATTTCTGATTTGTGTAATGGGTTTACCTCTCTCTCTTATTGTTGCAAATACAATTCTTCCTACTTTCTTTAATCAACCTGACTTATGGCTGTTTACAATACAGCCTACGATTTTCCCGTTGATATTAGAGGGAATTGTTATTTGCGTTGTGGCGATTATAGTTCCTCATGTTTCGTTTCGCTATTTTAGAAAAACAAGTATTGTAGCTCGATTAAGGGTAGTTGAATAATAATTTTGAAATGTCCGAGCGTTGTAACATTTCACCCCGATTTTCGATGAAATTTTTTGGCCGCTGTAACATTTCGCGGACATTTGGGTTTTGCAATGACCTTATCAACAAAAGTGAGGAGGCGTTGCAATGGAACTGACCCCGACCATGATTTTGAATCTGGCGCTGCTGATCGTCCCGCCCGTTGCCCTTGTGCTGGCGTTCTGGCAAAGGCTGGCCCAGCACATCCGCTGGACGGTTGCCTTGACTGCCCTCTGTGATGTTCTCCTGTTTTGGGATGAACTGTTCTACTATGAGAGCTTCGGACTGTTCGCTGTGCTGATTCTGGTACAGTTGGCGGCCACCGGCGCAGCAGCGTTCCGCATTTACAACAAACAAAGAGAGGATTGAATTTTATGAGAATTTTACAGACTATCGACCTGAAAAAGTATTACGGTACAGAGCCGAATATCACCCGCGCCCTTGACGGCGTGAACTTCTCTGTAAATGACGGCGAATTTGTGGCCGTTGTGGGAACCTCCGGCAGCGGCAAGTCCACCCTGCTTCACATGATGGGCGGGCTGGACACCCCTACTTCCGGCAATGTGATTGTCCGGGACAAAGAACTGTCGAAAATGAACGACGAACAGCTTACCATCTTCCGCCGCCGCAACATCGGCTTTATCTTCCAGAACTATAACCTTGTTCCGATCCTGAATGTGTATGAGAACATCGTCCTGCCGGTGGAGCTGGACGGGGACACGGTGGATCAGAAGTTTTTGGACGAGATCGTTCACCTGCTGGGGCTGGAAAATAAACTGAAAAATATGCCGAACAATCTTTCCGGCGGCCAGCAGCAGCGTGTGGCTATCGCCCGCGCCTTGATTACCAAACCGGCTATTGTTCTGGCCGACGAGCCAACCGGCAACCTTGATAGCAAGACCAGCGCCGAGGTGCTGGGGCTTATCAAGCGCACCAGTGCAGAGTTCCGGCAAACTGTTGTGATGATTACCCACAACAACGACATTGCCCGCCTTGCAGATCGGATTGTCCGCATTGAGGACGGCAAGATTGTGGAGTAAGGAGGTGGCAGGCTATGACATGGCCTTTTGAGAATGATACCAGCGCCATTACAAAGAAGCTGGCAAAGAAAAGTTTGCAAAGCGAGAAGCGCCGGAATCTGATGGTGGTGATTGCCGTTGCACTGGCGGCGTTTCTAATCTGCTTTACGGGAATTGTGTCTACTTCCCTGACACAAATGCAACGCAATCAGGTTGTCGATACTTATGAGGCGGTCTGGCTGGGCGTGGAGGAAAACGACATTGAAACCCTGAAAGGACTGCCGGAGTTTGAGCGCGTAGGCGGCTACTATATGCTGGGTGAGGAACTTTCGGAACAGGGCTATCATGCGTCTTATGTGTATTGCGACGCGCAAATGATGGAGATTACCAAGGCGCAGATGGAGTTGTTAGAGGGGAGGGTTCCTGAAAAAGCAAATGAAGTTGTCGTAAGCGAATACTTTCTTTCCACCTATGGAAACAATGCCAAAATTGGGGACACTGTGACCTTAGATACAGAGAGTTTTCATGGTGATTATGTCGTTACCGGCATTATGGACAGCGTAAATGAAAAAGAAGCGAATACCTGCGCTATCATTCTTTCCAACGCTGCCCTGACAGAATGGAAAGGGTTTGACCCGACTGGCTATCGCGCCTATGTCCATTTCAAAAACAGCGACCAGTTGGGCGAAGAACTGATGACCTCTTATTGCAGGGAGATTGCGGAGGAATATCAGCTTCCTATGCCCAAAATGAACAGTAAGTATTTTGCCTATGCTTCTAAATCCTTTGATTTTGCACTGATGGCAGGTGTGATTGCCCTTGTTCTGATTGGCGGCTATATTGTGATCCAGAGTATCTTCCGTATCTCCATCAATGACAAAATCCAAAGCTACGGGCAGCTTCGGACGATTGGTGCAACGCCAAAGCAAATCAAGCGGATTGTAAAGCGGGAGGGGCGTAAACTCGGCAGTATCGGGATTTTGATTGGTACAGTGCTGGGTGTATGCGGCGGTTTTCTCCTGTTTTCTAAGGGTTTTAACGCTGTTTCCTATGTGGCAACGGTTATTTTGACACTCATAAGCAGTTGGATCATGGTATCTGTTTCCATCCGTAAGCCGGTAAAAATTGCGGCAGGGATTTCCCCGATTGAAGCCGTCCGTTTTACCCCGGCGCAAAAGGACATCCGCAGCCGGAAAAAGAATATCAAGCTCAATCCTGTTTCAATGGGAATTGCAAATTTTAAGCGTGACCGAAAAAAGACCGTTGCTATTGTAGCCTCATTGAGTTTGGGCGGAATTATCCTGCTTGTGGTATCCTCCATTGTTTTGCTGCGCTCACCAGAGGCACTTGCAAGACAGTTTTTCCCGGACGGCGACTATAAAATTTATTTGGATTCTGAAATGACAGAAGAAAAGGTTATGGCAGCGGGAAATCCATTGAATGAGGAATTGAAGCAGGAAATCTTATCTATTGATGGCGTTACAGATATAATTCCAAGCAGGCAATCTCTCCATGCAACTTATAAAACAAAGATTCATCAAGCTGGTGGTATGTGCGATATGCTGACCGACCAGAATTATGTGGCAGTTGAAGCGGCTTTGACAGAGGGAACCATGCCAACAGATTCCCGTAGTATTGTAATTGACTATAATGTGCTAAAGCAGAATGAGGATATGGGTGTTGGTTCAACGGTTGAGATTTCTTTGGGAGAAGAACAGCCATCCGTTTCTGTTACCATATCGGGGTTATACGCTCCTGCAAAGGTATATTCAGGACATGGCAGGATGCACTTAGATGGGGCAACTCTTTTTGCACCAGAAGCATTGTTCCACGAACTGCACCCGGAAATCACCTCTTTTGACTATTCATGGAGCATTGTAAATGACCCGCAAAAAGCGGACTATGTGGGAGCTGAATTGAAAAATATTGTTGCCAGCCATAGTAATATTGCCTTAGATGAAATCAATACAGTGATTGGATATGAAGAAATGACAAATTCTTTTGCGTTTGGCAGTATGGAGGTACTTTCATGGCTGGTATTTCTCTTTGGCGTTATCAACCTGATTAACATGACACTCTCTAACCAGATAGCCCGAAAGCAGGAAAACAGTATTTTGCGTTCCATAGGCCTAACACAAAAACAGCTATGTAAAATGAACATTTGTGAGGGGCTGTGCTATGCGCTCTTTGCAACATTGGTGACGCTGATCGTTGGGCTTCCGGCTTCCATCTTTGCTTGCAGAAAAATGAGTGTAGGTGCTTTTGCCGGAAATGTAGTGCCTTACAAATTCCCGGTTTTGGAAATGGGGCTGTTCATTCTGGTATTGTTCGGAATGGAGCTGATCTTGTCTGTTTGGACAATCCGCAGGCAGAAAAAACAATCCCTGATTGAACAAATGCGGGCAATAGAATAGCCGTATGGGATCGGCGGGGCGACGTGTGCTACCCCGCCTTTTTCGCCATTTCTCAAAGAAATTTTTGAAATGTCCGAGCGTTGTAACAATTCAGCCTGTTTTTCTGTCGAAATCAAAGGTACCTCGGACATTTGTGTAACATTTGTAGTTTATGCTTGTGGTAAATCAATAAGAAACATCTGTCTCCACAGCGGGGAAAAGAAAAAAACCGCTGACGGGCAGAGGATTTCGTGCGCTTTCCTGTATCACTGACGATACGGCGGTTTTGAGAAATCAGAGCCGCCGTTTCTTTTCGCCTATCCTAAACCAACGACGATCTAACACCGTGTAAATCCACGGCGGCATATAGGAGGATTGCCGCCGTGTCTATTTGTTAGGGCAAAGCCCTGTTTGCCATTGTGGAGTTTTTCGCTGATCCGAAAAACGGAGCTTTGGAAAACAAATAAACCACCTGCTATGCAGGTGAGTCAGCATTGCTTCAGCTTACAGAAAAAACCTCCGGTGGTATAATTAATGTAGGTTCGCCAACCGCACTAATATACACAGGAGGTATCCATATGGATAATAATAGTTTATCACATACAAAGTGGAATTGTAAGTATCATATTGGTGCGACCTGCGGTCGTTGCTTGAAGTGCGCGCATGCGCTATCACCTCCATTCGTGATATTCCTACCACGAAATGCCTAGTAAGTGATGAAAGGTGTGAAGCAGTGGGACAATGCGGGTAAATGGAAGTCACATCCACCCAACCGCTAGGAATTGATGCACACGGCTAACATATGTGAACCATTGTAAGGGTCGTGATACTTGAAATGGTGAAAGTGACTGATACACCATTACCAAAATGGTTAGAGGGCGCGGGCTGGCGGTTTCGATATGCGCTGAGCCGAATGGACGAAGCACCTCCGGCCTAAAAGATGGAGCCTAAATGCATCGCAATAATTCAAGCAATGGAACTGGGAAACCCTTTTGTGCTCCTTTCACAGGTAGGTTAATCGTAAGAAAAATACAATGCACAGGAGGAATGGATGCCAGAAGAAGCGAATGCTGCTGTGTAATGCAACAGATAGGGATTCAAACTTTGTCCCATCCGAAAGGAGGCAGACGTCTGGCGCGTGTCTAATCATATGAAAGACTGGGAATCTATGAATGCACAAAGTTCAATGACGCCACCTGCGAGGACAATGCAGACATATAGAAAACCGAAATGGAAAGAGATTAACTGGAAACAGGCAGAACTGTATGTTAATAGACTACAAGTACGGATTGTGAAGGCAGTACAGGCTGATAAGTGGAGACTTGTAAAGAGACTCCAAAAGTTAATCACAAATTCATTTTATGCAAAAGTCCTGGCAGTTAAGAGAGTGATAACAAACAAAGGTAAAAATACACCTGGAATTGATGGAGACATCTGGTCGACAGACGAAGACAAAATCCAGGCAGTTTACAACCTTACAACTTCTTCATACAAAGCAAAGCCATTGAAGAGAACTTATATCGAAAAGTATGGAAAAAAGGAAAAACGTCCACTAGGGATACCAACTATGACCGACAGAGCCATGCAGGGTTTACAACTGCTGGCTCTTGCCCCGATAGCAGAAACAACAGCAGACAAGGTTTCCTTTGGATTCCGGCAAAACAGATGTGCACAAGATGCAATGGAATATATGTTCAAACTCCTGTCAAGAAAAACTTCTCCGGAATGGATTTTGGAAGGTGACATTAAAGGATGCTTTGATAACATCAGTCATGACTGGATGTTGGAAAATATTCCAAGTGATAAAAGAATAATGAGGCAATTCTTGAGATGCGGCTATGTAGAGAATAAGAGATTATTCCCCACAACAGAAGGTAGCCCCCAGGGAGGGCTGATCAGTCCGACCTATGCAAATATGACATTGGATGGACTTGAAAGACTATTACTTGAAAGATACAGTACGAGCAGTACAGGGCACTATCACCCGAATTACAACAAGCATAAAGTACACCTATGCCGCTACGCTGATGATTTCATTATAACAGCAGACTGCAAGGAAGTTCTTGAAGATGTTAAACGAGTGGTTGAAGAGTTCATGAAAGAGCGGGGGTTGAAACTATCAGAAGAAAAAACGGCTACTACAAATATAAATGACGGCTTCGACTTTCTGGGATGGAATTTCAGGAAATTCAAAGGCAAACTTCTGATTCAACCGTCGACTAAATCTAAGAAGAAAATCACGAAAAAGCTTAGCCAGACAGTGAGGTATTATCGTGAGTCAAAACAAGAGCTTTTGATTGTAAAACTAAATCAGATAACAAAAGGATGGGCAGAATACCACCATTGCGTCTGCGCAAAAAGCACATTCGCTCTCATAGACCATAGACTCTGGGAGATGCTATGGAAATGGGCCAAACGAAGACATCCGCAGAAATGTAATAAATGGGTGAAGAACAGGTATTGGCATCCAAAATGTGGAAGACAATGGTCATTCAGAACAGACACGATTGTTCTCTATCAAATGATGGACATGCCGATAGTAAGGGTAAAATCACTGGATTTGAATAAAAATCCTTTTTTGAACAGAGATTACTTCATAAAGCGGAAAAAGGAGCATGAAATGAAGCGAAAATTAGCATATCAGAAGAGTACAGCCGCACGTAGTGAATACTATGTGTCATAGATGCGTGAGCGGAATGCGGTGAAAGTTGCACGTTCCGTTCTTAGGGGAGGGACGGCCAGTAATGTCCGTCTCTTACCCGACTTTTTGCACCAAAATATAGAAGAAAAGTAGCATATGGAAAAATTAAACAGGATATAGCAGATATTTTGAGTATGTTATGCAAAAGAAAAGGTGTAAAAATTGTTGAAGCAGAGATATGTCCAGATCATGTACACATGTTAGTAGAAATTCCGCCAAGCATAAGTGTATCGTATTTTGTAGGGTACTTAAAAGGAAAGAGTACATTAATGATATTCGAAAGACATGCAAATCTGAAGTACAAATATGGAAACAGACATTTCTGGTGTCGCGGATATTATGTAGATACGGTAGGGAAAAATGCAAAGAAAATACAGGAATATATAGCAAATCAGTTACAGGATGATCTGGAATATGATCAAATGACACTGAAAGAGTATATTGACCCGTTTACGGGTGAGCCAGTAAAACGTAACAAATAAAGATAAGCCCGAAAGGGCTTTGTAGGTAAATGATGTTGCGCTTGGCGAACCTATTTCGATGAGTCTTTAGACTTCAGTGCCGGTAATAGACCCTTATAGGGTCAAAGCAAACCACCGGCTAAGCCGGTGGTCGTGATTTTGCCTATTTTCACAGCATCCATGACCTGCACCAGCTAAAAAAAGCCTTGCCCTTCCTCCGGGAAGGTATGACTTCCTATCGGTATTATCGTTCCGCCTAAATCAGCAGAATGGTAGGTGTTTTTGTCGCGCCAGTTTCCCATTGCGGGGAGCTGGCGTTTTTTATTGTCGATGCCCGTGGAATGTTACCATATGCAGGTTAGTTGAAGTTTATAATTCATATATAAAAGACCAGCGCCACTCAAAGTTGCTGGTCTTTCCGAATAATGATTTATTGTTGATTCTTTTTTAATGAAGCAATCCATGCTTGGATTGCTTCCACCAGTACATACTGCTGACGCAAAACAGCCATACCTCTTGAACCTCTGTTTCTCTGGCTTTCTTGAGCCCTTCGGCTGTGGCCTCCATGACAACAAGCTCTTTCTCATTCATCGAGCTTAAAAGCACATCAATGTGCTTTCTGCAACTGTTCTCTCCACGCTGACCTTCTGTATAGAAAAACTGATCTACGGAAATGTCGAACAGAGTGACGAGTTTGAAAAACAGGTTGAAGCTGGGGCGCTGGCCTTTGTTCTCGATGTTCATAATGGTGCGGTCAGTCTTGCCGACCAGCTCCGCCACATAGGCTTGCGTCCAGCCCTTTTCCTCTCTGGCCTGTTTCAAAGCGAGCCCGAGCCCATGAAAGTCAAACCTTCTTTCATCTTGGTTCATTCTCATATCACTCTATATCATTGTACATTTCGGGTTGGATTATGAGAATGTAATATGATTTGATATTACATGATATATTATTTCATAAAATTGACAAAGAAGAATGTTTGTGCTATTCTATATAAAAATATATCTCCAAAGGGGAGCAAGATATGAACTTTCATTTAACAGATCAGCGTAAAAAGAAAATCAGCTCTGTACAATCCATTCCGATGAAACATTGTGCAGAGTATAGCGTATAAAAAGCGCATTTAGATTTCATCGGGAAGCCAAGGGAGTAGTGTACCCGTTTTAGGGTGTTGGCTTTCCGTGCAATTATAATGTGTACGAGGCTATGGGCAATGTTTTGTCCATAGCCTTTTGTTTTTGCGTTACTATGTCAAAGGCAGAAGGCAGATACCGTTGTGTATCTTTGCTTTCTGCCTTTTTCTTTTTTCAGAATACATAAGAAAGGGTTTTTGAAAATGAGTTTATTAGAAATTACAGGATTAACACATTCTTTTGGTGAAAACTTGCTTTACAAAAATGCAGGATTCACACTGAATAAAATGGAACACATCGGAATTGTGGGACAAAACGGAACCGGCAAAAGTACCCTGATTAAAATTTGTACAGAGCAGATCATACCTGATAGCGGACGGGTTATCTGGCAGCCAAATATTACGATTGGCTATTTGGATCAGTATGCAGAAATCGACCATACGCTTACCGTGAAAGAGTTTTTGAAATCAGCCTTTGCAAAGCTGTTTGAAATAGAAACACAAGTTATGCAGCTATATGAAAAGGCCGCCGATGGAGATATGAAAAATCTGGAACTTGCTGCCTACTATCAAGAGCAGCTTGAAACACATGACTTCTATTCCATTGATACTGCGATCGAGCGCGTTGCAAATGGGCTGGGGCTGCTTGCGATTGGTCTTGACCGCCCTATCATTGAAATGAGTGGCGGCCAGCGAGCAAAAGTGATTTTGGCAAAGCTACTGCTTGAAAAACCAGATGTATTGCTATTAGATGAGCCGACAAATTTTCTTGATAAAGATCATGTTGCATGGCTGGCGGAATACCTATCCTCTTTGGAAAATGCTTTTTTAGTTGTTTCCCATGATTTTGACTTTTTGGATAAAATCGCAAATCGTATCTGCGATATAGATAATGACACAATAACAAAGTATTATGGCACTTATTCTGAATTTCTGCGAAAAAAGACACTGTTGCGGGAAGATTACATTCGTCAATACTCAGCGCAACAAAAGGAGATCAAAAAAACAGAGGAGTTTATTAGGAAAAATATTGCTGGACGAAAAGCAAAAATGGCGAGAGGGCGACAAAAACAGCTTGATCGAATGGACAAAATGGAGGCTTTGGAACAGAAAGAGATTATTCCTCATTTTCATTTTCCTGTTTTACCGCTGACAAATACGGAGCATCTGCTGGTCAAACATCTGGCAGTTGGTTATCACTATCCAGTTCTATCAGATATTGATTTTAGCATAAAAGGCGGGCAAAAAGTTGTTATCACTGGCTTTAATGGAATTGGGAAATCTACTTTGCTCAAGACATTAATTGGACAAATCCCGTCCATGCAAGGTCATTTCAAATTTTCCGATCAAGTTACCCTTGGATATTTTGAGCAGGACTTAATATGGGACGAACCTGAACAGACACCAATTCAAATTGTTTCCAATGTCCATCCTGATATGGTCATAAAAGATGTTCGCAAACATTTAGCCCGGTGTGGAATTTCCAGTAAGCACGCAATGCAAGCGATTGGAACATTAAGTGGAGGTGAGCAGGCGAAAGTAAAAATGTGTTTGCTAACACTGATTCCCTGCAATTTTCTAATTATGGACGAACCCACAAATCATCTGGATGTTCAGGCAAAGGAAGCATTGAAATCAGCTCTTATGGATTTTGCGGGTACTGTATTGCTCGTATCACATGAAGAAGCATTTTATCGTGAGTGGGCACAGAGAGTTATTAGTGTCGAGAAATAGAAAATAGAATTAAGTATAGTATATGTGCCTACCCCCGACGGGGAAGGAAAAAAACCGTTGCCGGTTAGGTTGGTTTTGTGCGCTTATTCCACATGTTCTGCGGCGGTTTTGAGAAATCAAGACCGCCGCTTCATTGCGTTTAAGACACAAAAATGATTCTATACATTGAAATCTGGTACGGCGGTAACAGGAGGATGCCGCCATGTCAATTTTCGTCATTCACAATAGCCATGAGTTACACCAGCTAAAAAAAGCATTGCTCCTCCTCCGGGCAAGTATAACATTGCATCGGCATTATCGTTCCATGTAATTCAGTATAATAATGGCTGTTCTTGGCGCGCCAGTTTTCCCTCACGGAAATCTGGCGTTTTTTGTTGCCATTTTTTCGGAGATGACCCGGTTGTCTGCCGGTGTCGGTCTCCGCCTCCATTCGATTCACCCGTCAATCACCCGTGAATCGAAATGGAGGTACATAATGAAGAAAATTAACCTTCGGGAACTTTATCCTGATGTTTATACAACAGACTTTTTTGTAGATGTGACAGAGGAAGTAATGGAGACTATTCGGGCAGCTGAACGTGCGGAGGCTGCGTATGAGCGAAAGATGTATCGTTATAAAGCACAGTATTCTCTGGATTGCGAGAATGGCATTGAAAATGCGGTGCTGTTGAAGCCGCAGACACCGGAGATGGTTCTGGAGGAAAAACAGTTTTAGGAGCAGGTCTATGCCGCTGTGATGAAGCTGCCGGAGAAACAGGCAAAGCGAATTTATGCCCGATACTATCTGGGAATGACGGTAAATGAAATTGCCGAAGTAGAAGGTGTAGACCCAAGCCGTGTCCGAGACAGTATCCGCCGTGGATTAAAGCAGCTTGTAAAATATTTTTGATAAAATTTCATTTGATGCGCCTGTTTTTTGCCTTTTTTGTCAGTGTTAATAAGAAGGACAAGTTTTCCTCCTTCATCAGTACATATGGCACAGTTATGAAAAGAGGTGTCCTATATTATAGGACCAGAATCAAAGACGCGAATGGTAAGCTCGTAGCTATCTATCTACGCAAAAACACCTGAAGAACTATACAACAAAGAAACGCTTGCGTTGGAACAGATAAACTTGTATTGTTCGAGGCAAAGAACTATAATGTACTCTGTGGAGGTGCAGAATGGATTATATGACACTAAAAGAGGCCGCCGAAAAATGGGGCGTGACACCTCGTAGAGTAAATTACTATTGCGCTGCTGGGCGTATCCCCGGCGCTGTAAAGATGGCTGGTGTTTGGCTGATCCCAAAGAACGCAGAAAAGCCGATTGACGGAAGGACAAAACAAGGGAAGGGGTTGCATCATGAATAAAATCCTGATTATAGATGATGACAGAGAACTGTGCGCTTTGATTAAACGTAGCGTACAAGCAGAAAACATAGAAGCTGATTTTTGTAATACCGGAAAAGAGGGCTTACAAAAATTAAGAGAGCAGGAATATCAGCTTGTGGTGCTGGATGTGATGATGCCTGGTATGGATGGCTTTGAAACGCTGGAAGAAATCCGCAAAGAGAACAGTCTGCCGATTTTGATGTTCACATCTAAAAATGACAGCATTTCTAAAGTACGGGGCTTACGAGCCGGGGCGGACGATTATCTGACAAAACCGTTTGATATGGACGAACTGATTGCCCGTATTGCGTCCCTCATTCGCCGCTACACCCGTTTTAATCATCAAGCCGGAGCTGTGCAAAAACTGGATTTTGATGGATTGCAAATTGACCTTGAAAATCGTTCTGTTACGACGGAAAATGGCACTTTTGAACTTCCACCAAAGGAATTTGATTTGCTCCTGTACTGTGCAAAACATCAAGGGAAAATTTTGACCAAACAGCAGATTTATGAGGAAGTATGGGGCGAAGAATATTTCTATGATGACAGTAACATTATGGCGATTATCAGCCGACTTCGTAAAAAATTAGAAGTCAATCCTTCAAGCCCAAAGTATATACAAACGGTCAAAGGGATTGGCTACCGGTTTAATAAGGAGGTGTAGTCAGCATGGAAATTATCGTATTCTTGTCCATTGTGATTGCTGTTGGGGCTGTATTGACTTCCATCGTTCTCGTTCGGCGTGTAAAAAAACAAATAGCAGAAATGACCGATGTGCTGGTTGATGTGAAAAACGGAAATGGCAACCGGCGTATTCTATCTGCAACAAATGAACTGACAGCACCTCTTGCCTATGAAATTAATGAGATCGTTGTGGCCTATGAAAGCAGACTTTCAACTGTACGGCAGACAGAAGAAACCAACCGCCAGCTTATGACGAGCCTTTCCCATGACGTGCGAACGCCCCTTACTACTCTGCTTGGGTATCTTGACGCTGCACACAAAGGACTGGTCACAGGAAAAGACCGGGATGATTATATTGAAACCGCCCGTCGGAAAGCTCATGATCTGAAAGAATACATTGATGTACTTTTTGACTGGTTCAAGTTAAATTCCAACGAGTTTGCTTTGGAGATCCAGAGCGTTGAGGTCGCAGAGCTGACAAGAAATATTCTGATCGACTGGATACCGATTTTTGAGGATAAACAGGTTAATTATGACATTGATATTCCTGAACAGCCTGTCCGGGTAAGATTAGATATGGATAGCTATATGAGGATCATCAATAACCTTATTCAAAATGTAATCGCTCATAGCCATGCAGACAAAATTAAAATTTCCCTGTCGAAGAAGGAAAACAGTATGGAGCTGTTGCTGGCGGATAATGGAGTGGGAATTGAGAAGGAAGATTTGAAACACATTTTTGAACGGCTCTATAAGTGTGACAAAGGACGGTCTGAAAAAGGAAGCGGTCTTGGTCTTTCTATTGTCCATCAGCTTGTAGAAAAGATGGGTGGGAGTATAACAGTTGAAAGTTTGCCGGGAAAAGGAACTGAATTTATGTTGCTTTTTCCTTTGGAGAGTTAAGCGGGTTCCCGTCTTTATGGCGGGAGCCTTTGTCATTTTAGCCGAATTTCAAATTGCAAGGTTAATGCAAGGTTGCGGCAAGGTTAATGCAAGGTTGGCATGATAGAATACCTTACAGAACAGGAGGTTTTGAATATGGATACAAATTATATCATTGAAACAAAAAATCTGACAAAGCAATACGGCTCACAAAAGAGTGTGGCTGACTTAAATATCCATGTCAAGCGTGGGAGAATTTATGGTCTGTTGGGTAGAAACGGAGCCGGAAAAACCACAACTATGAAAATGCTGTTGGGCTTAACGAAGCCGACTTCCGGGGAGGTCAAAATCTGGGGAAAGTCTTTGCAAGGGAATGAAAAGAAGCTGTTGCCCCGTATCGGAAGCCTGATTGAGTCCCCCGGTTTTTATCCCAATCTGACCGGTACGGAGAACCTGCGTATCTTTGCTACCCTGCGTGGAGTACCAAACAATCATGCCATCAAAGACGCTCTGGATTTGGTCGGGCTACCTTACAAGGATAAAAAGCTGTTTTCGCAATACTCTCTTGGCATGAAGCAGCGGTTGGCGATTGCCCTTGCAGTCATGCACGATCCGGAGCTTTTGATTTTGGATGAGCCGATCAACGGTCTCGATCCCATCGGTATTGCAGAAGTGCGATCCTTTATCCGTGAGCTTTGCGACACAAGAGGAAAAACCATTTTAATCTCCAGTCACATTCTTTCGGAGATTTCCTTGCTGGCTGACGATATTGGAATTATTGACCACGGCGCATTGCTGGAAGAAGAAAGCCTTGCTGAGTTGGAGCAAAAAAGCAGTAAACATATCCGGTTTACGCTCTCTGATACTGCACAGGCGGCAAGAATTTTGGAACGCAATTTCCATGAAACCCATTTTTCCATACAAGACGACCACAATCTGCGTCTACACAATATGGAGCTACCCGTGGGGAAAATTGTAACTGCTTTTGTAGAAAACGGATTGGAGGTATCAGAAGCACATACCTGTGAAGAAAGTCTTGAAGATTACTTCAAGCGTGTGGCAGGGGGCGAAGGAATTGCTTAAACTAATCAAATGCGAATTTTTGAAATTGAAACGGAAGAAATTTATTCCGCTGATTATTTTGGCTGCGTTCCTGTTTCCAATCCCGCTGACTTATCTGATGACAACGCCCTCTATGATGGAGCGATATACGGATCGGGCAGATGCTTTCGATGGACTATTTAACATGGTGTTGGGATATGGTATCCAGTTTTTACTGCCCTGCATTATCGGAGTGATTGCCGCTATTCTGTTTTTTATGGAACGCGACAACGATACATTCAAAAATCTGCGTACAATTCCCGTAACCAGCACGCAAATGGTACTTGCAAAGATTATTGTCCTTTTTATCTTTGGAATTGTTTTTTGCGTGGCTTCTACCATTGCAACAATTCTTTGCGGAATTGGATCATTAGAAGTTTATGGAATTGGTTATAAGCTGTTTTTGGCGGTTGAAACGGGGATCTTCATTACGGCAGGAACACTCCCGTTGATTGTCCTTGTTGTCTTTTTCAGTAAGACCTATGTTTTTTCCATTTTGTTGTGTGTCTTTTACAGCGTTCTGAACATGAGTGCTACGGCATTGTTTGACACACTGCCTAAAACTATGTTATGGCTTCTGCCCACGCCACTGACTACATTTTGGAGTGCGGGAGATATGGCGGCTCATGGAATAAAAATGGACTTGGAGCAAATGACAGTGCTAATTCCCTCAACATTTCAAGTTGTATTCATTCTTGGGATTATGGCATTCGTTTCGTTCTTACTGATTGACAGACTATATAAGCGGAGGGGGGAATAAACATGGTTCGCATTGTAAAAACAGAATTTTATAAATTGAAAAGGTATCATATCCTTTGGGCGGGCGTTGCACTCATGCTCCTATCCGTCCTGCTGACCTTGTTTACCTCTATGGCGAATGATGGTTCCGTTTGGGATTTTGCCTATCTTACAGAACAGGTCATCAAAAACAATATGTCCATGATTTTTCCGATGTGTATCAGCCTAATTGCTGGATATATGATTTCTCGTGAGCAGACGGATGACACATTGAAAAATATTCTGACTGTGCCGATCTCTTTTAAGAAACTGTTGACCGGAAAATTGATTGTGTGCGGCGTATTGTCTATTATTTTTGGGCTGATATGCAGTCTGTTTACAATCATAGCAGAAATGATTGTGGGATTTCCCGGCTTTGAGATTTCCTTAGCTCTAAAAGCAGCCTTGCAGATTACTGCGGTTAATTTCTTTTTATATCTTGCGGTTCTGCCGATTATCGCTCTTACTTGTCGGAGGGCAGGCAGCTTTTTAGTCGGTGTAATCATTGCTTTTGTCTATGGATATGGAGGGATGTTTGCCGCGGGAAATATGACATTAGCAAACCTTTATCCGATTACCGCAAGTCTTGGAATGGTAGGCTACCGTAGCTATGATACCGCAGTCAACTGGAATATCGGAACCTGTTCTTGCAGTCTTGCGCTTGCTGTCGTTATTTCTGCCATCTTGATTTTGTGCATGAAAGAACGAGAAGCAACCCAAACAAAGAAAAAGGCCAAAAAGGTAGCTCCAAAGAAAGGCTGGTGATGATTTTATGAAGAAAATAGTTTTAGCATTAACATTCGTCCTTGTGGGAAGTTTTATGCTTGCTGGCTGTTCAAAAGATGAAATTCTCAATCATTACAATAACATTGTTCAGTCTGCGGGCTCCATAGAACTGACAGGGAAATCGTCACTGCAAGGGGAAAAAGAAAAAGGAAATGATGATTATACAGGGACTTATACGGCTGATTATGCGAACTTTTCAGGTACAGAGTATTTGTTCGGAGGAACTTCCATAAAGAGAGAAGCCGGTAAGGAGCTGTCCATTGATTGCACCTTGGAGATTACGGAAGGTACTGCAAAAGTATTTTGGATTTCTGGATCTGATGAAGCAGTCACGTTGATTGAAGCAACCGGAACTTATAGTGACACAATTACACTTCCTGATGGTGGAAATTATATCGGCATTGAATGTGAGAATTTCACTGGAAACATTGAATTAAATATTGAATAATACTCTGCCGGACGACGGCAAAAGAAAAAAAGCCGTCGTAGAGCAGACAATTTGACACGCCCATTTGAAACGGCGGCTTTGATTTTCAGAGCCGCCGTTTCTTTGCGTTTGCACAAACCTATGACGACTTGCAGGGACACGGTAGCCGATTGGAGGTTATTTTGCCGTGTCTCGTTTGCTTTTTCAAAGCTCACATGATCTACATCAGTTAAAAAAAGCATTGCTCCTCCTCCGGGCAAGTATAACATTGCATCGGCATTATCGTTCCATGTAATTCAGTATAATAATGGCTGTTCTTGGCGCGCCAGTTTTCCCTCACGGAAATCTGGCGTTTTCTTATAGATTTGTACTTGCCTGTTTATCCAATATACGGGAATATTAAAGCAGCTTCACACCCTTTCGGGAAAACATTAGTAAGTTTGAAATTGCCGTTATGAGCTATGGCGACTTGTTGGACAATCAGCAATCCAAGCCCATGTCTTAAATCAAGCCGTTCATCTGTGCTTTCCATATAATGCGGTTTTTCTTCCAGCTCTTGCAGCTTTTCAGCAGGCAGACCCATTCCGTTATCCGTAACCGCCAAGATAAGATGGTTTTGCGATGCTGTAAGAGAAATGCAGACTTCACAGCCCTGTGGGTTATGTTTCATGCTGTTCTGGACAAGGTTGTTTACGGCTCGCGAAATCAATCTGGCATCACATTCCAACACAGCATTTTCGGCGTCAGGAGTGATCTTAATTCCGATGTTGTAGCTATCGGAAATTCCTGTATTCAACAGGTCTGCTACATAGGATCGCAGTAGTTTGGATAAGCGAACCATCTCTTTATGAAGCGGCTGCATCTCATATTCCAACTGCGATACTAAATTCAAATCCTGCACGAGTTCTTTGATTTTGGCGCTTTGCTTTTGCACGATCACAGCCTGCTCTTTTACCCCCTCACTGGCTGTTTTGTCTGCGGCAATCCGGTCTGCATAGCCCATAATCATAGAAAGCGGAGTTCGGATGTCATGAGAGACCCCGCTGATCCAGTTGGCTCTGGCTTCGTTTTGCCTGCTTAATATCAGAGAGGCTTTATTTACGCTGTTCGCAATTTCGGATAACTCTCTATCAATATGGAGAGAAACGGGTTTGCCATCGGCCAATGTTTCAATGGCATCTACAATCGGTTCCGTGTTCTGGATGATCCTGCGTTTTGAAAAATAGTAGGCCAAAAACAGGCACAGCACATCCATGCCCAACATTCCTATCACATAGAGGGGAATTTTCTGAATAGTCTCCATGGAATAGTAGTTGCTGGTGAGCTTCATATAGCTATTCTTTGGATACCCTAGAACTAACAATCCATCCTCTGTACTCCAGACAAAAACAGGATAATCCTCCAGATAGCCTTTGGAAAATAAAGCTACCTCTTGAATGCTGTAATGTTGCGGCACTTCTTGTGGCACATCGAGCCGCCAGAAGCATTCGCCCGTTGACGTTAGATACATGGCCCAGATATTGTACTGGCGCAATTTCTGCTCTGCGTAATCGGGTAAACCTTCTGTGGTAGCCGCAGTAGAGGTCAGCTCAAGCATGGCGCGCGGGGACGCTTCTCCGTAATCCTCTGAAACTGTGTGATAGAAAGTCACGCCATACAGAACGACATTGACAATTACCAGGATCAAAAGAAATGCAGCGAAAGACGCCAAGTGCTTTGAAATATAGGTTCCAAAAGATTTCATGGCGTCACTTCCTTGTAATCAGTTTATAACCCAGCCCCTTGATCGTAATCAGGGAAACGGGTTTTGAGGGATCGGCTTCAATTTTTTCCCGAATCCGCCGTACATGGGCATTCAGGCTATTTTCATAGCCGAAAGGATTGTCGCCCCATAATGCTTCACAAAGAGCGTCAACCGTAACGATCTTTCCCTCGTTGCGGGCCAGCGTTTCCAGCAGGGTATGCTCTTTTGCGGTCAGGGGGATAATCTCGCCGCCCTTGTTGACCTCTGCCCGGCTAAAATCAATCGTACATCCATCCAGGAAAACCCGCGGGCTGTCCTCTTTATAAGTTCGGCGCAAAACCGCATAGACACGCAGTAATAGCTCCTGCGGCATAAACGGCTTTGAAATATAATCGTCTGCTCCAAGGCCAAGACCGGCCAACTTGTCTGCTGCTTCGTCTTTTGCGGTCAGAAAGATGATTGGCACATTTGTAAAAGTGCGGAGCTGCTTCATCAGGGAAAAGCCGTCCCCATCTGGCAGCATGACATCCAAAACCATCAAGTCGGGTTTTTCTTTTTCTGCCGTTATTATAGCCTCTTTTACCGTTGCGGCAGTAAGTACCGTTTCAAAACCAGCATCGCTTAAAATATCGGATACCATTTTCAGCAAATCTGGCTCATCGTCTACAAGCAAGAGCTTCTTCCGATGCAGAAAAGAGTTGTCCATAGCGTCACCTCCCGAAAGTATTATAACATAGGATTTCAAGTCTGCGGAGGGCATCCTCAAAAAGTAAGGTAAAAGTAAGGACGGGAGAATGTAGATATCAGGTTGAAGTTGTACCATAGAAGCATCGAAAGGAGATGTTTCTATGGACTATATCATTACAACGGAACATTTGACCAAGAAATATAAGAACTTCACTTCGGTCAATCATGTTTCGCTTCATATTCGCAAGGGCAGCATTTATGGTTTTCTTGGCCCGAACGGGGCAGGCAAATCCACTACCATGAAAATGCTGTTGGGGTTGACCGACCCCACAAAAGGCAGCTTTACCATTGATGGGAAACAGTTTCCGCAGGATCGGATTGCCATTCTCAAAGAGATCGGCTCTTTCATCGAAGCGCCATCTTTCTACGCAAATCTCACCGGGCGGGAAAATCTTGACATTATCCGCCGCATTTTGGGACTGTCGAAAGCTGATGTGGAAGATGCTCTGGAACTGGTAGGGCTGACCGAGTTTGGCGACCGGCTGGCAAAACAGTATTCGCTGGGAATGAAGCAACGCTTGGGCCTTGCCGGGGCGCTCTTGGGGCGTCCGCCGATTCTGATTCTGGACGAACCCACAAACGGTCTTGACCCGTCTGGTATCCACGAAATCCGCAATCTGGTAAAATCCTTGCCCAGCCTTTACGACTGCACGGTGCTGATCTCGTCCCATATGCTGTCTGAAATCGAATTGATTGCAGATGACATTGGGATTCTCAACCACGGGCGGCTGCTGTTTGAGGGAAGCATGAATGATCTGCGTCAATACGCCCTGCAATCCGGCTTCGCTGCGGACAATCTGGAAGATGTGTTTCTTTCTATGGTTGAGAAAGATAACATGGACAGAAAGCAGAGGGCAAAATTATGAAAACGCTGGCAATCGAACTTCGGAAAGGAAAGCGAACCGGCGTGATTCCCGTGCTGCTGGCCGTTGGTGTCTTGGGAGCCGCCTACGCATTTATCAATTTCATTGTGCGGAAAGACACACTCCTGAATTTGCCGCTGGCCCCGAGGGATGTCTTGTTGACCCAGCTCTACGGCATGATTATGGTGCTGAATCTGTTCGGTATCGTGGTTGCTGCCTGCATGATCTACAACATGGAATTTAAGGGAAGTGCCGTAAAGAAGATGTATATGCTTCCCGTCAGCGTCCCGGCCATGTATCTGTGCAAATTTCTGATTCTGACGGTCATGTTTTTGGTTGCAATCGTGCTGCAAAACCTGGCACTTGCACAGATTGGAATGACGGACTTGCCGGACGGAGCATTTGAGATGGGTACGCTGGTACGCTTTGCCGGATACTCTTTTCTCACATCCATGCCGGTACTGTCGTTTATGCTGTTGATTTCCGCGCGCTTTGAAAATATGTGGGTGCCGCTTGGAATTGGTGTTGCCGGTTTTCTGAGTGGTATGGCCCTTGCAAATTCGGGGCTGACGCTTTTGCTAGTGCATCCTTTTGTGATTATTCTGAAACCAGCAGTAGCCATGAGCGCCCAGCCTGATTCGACGGTTGCCCTTGTCGCTTTGGTGGAAACACTGTTGTTCCTTGCTGTGGGCTTGTGGCTGGCGAAGTACAGACGCTACGAGTAAGGAGGGATAATAAGAAATGAGTTTTTTGGATTTACTCAAAATCGAGTTTATGAAAGTAAAACGCTCCAAAATCGTACCCCTGATTTTCATTGCACCTTTATTGGTGGTGGTTTCCGGGGTTGCGAATTTGAGCAACTACTTTACACCGGAATACACCAATGCGTGGCCTGCCATGTTTATTCAAAGTGCGCTTGTTTACGCCTACTATCTACTTCCATTCAGCATGATCGTGGTTTGCGTGATGATCGCAGGACGAGAAACAGGAAATAACGGGATTCTGAAAATGCTGGCGCTGCCGGTCAGCCGCTGCGCATTATCCATTGCCAAATTCTGTGTGCTTACCTTTTATCTGTTTATGGAGATGGTGGTGTTTCTTGTCGTATTTGTAATCGCTGGGTTGATTGCGACACAGACAATGGAAGTAACAGAAACCCTGCCGATCCTGTATCTTCTGAAATGGTGCTTGGGGCTGTTTCTGACTATGCTGCCGTGCATTGCGGCTATGTGGGCCATCACTGTGCTGTTTGAAAAGCCGCTTCTTTCTGTGGGATTAAATCTGCTGCTTGTGATTCCCGGTGTATTGGTTGCGAATACGCCGCTGTGGATCGCCTACCCGTACTGTTACAGCGGTTATCTCGTTTCCTGCTCTCTTCATGACTTTACAGCAGAAACTTCCGACGCCGCTTTTTCGGTGTTTCCGTTCCTGCCGTGCGCGATTGTAGTGTTTGGCCTGTTTTTCGCGCTGGCTGTCACCCAATTTGGGAAAAAAGAAATGAGGTAAAACTATGGAAAAGAAAAAATTTCAATCAGTTAGTATCGCTGCGCTCATTGTGAGCATCCTACCGCTGGTGGCTCTTGCCCCATCGCTTCTGCACCTTTCGCTGTCGGATGGAGTCCGAACCGCTTGGGCCGGAGCCAATATCGTTTTTGTCCTGCTGGGTCTGATTCTTTCGGTGGTATGTGTGCGGAGCAGGGAAAGCCGCAGCATAATCAATATTGTATCAACTGCAATCAGCGTTTTTTGTCTGCTGCTGATGGTGGGAATTGTTGCGCTTGCCATGTTCCTTACTTTCGTTCAGTGAGGAAACGGTTATGCGTAGAGTTGGGAAATTTATTGGATGCTACCTGATCGCGGTTTCTTTGCGTTTACACAAACCTATGACGACTTGCAGGGACACGGTAGCCGATTGGAGGCTATTTTGCCGTGTCCCGTTTGCCTTTTCAAAGCTCACATGATCTACATCAGTTAAAAAAGCATTGCTCCTCCTCCGGGCAAGTATAACATTGCATCGGCATTATCGTTCCATGTAATTCAGTATAATAATGGCTGTTCTTGGCGCGCCAGTTTTCCATCACGGAAATCTGGCGTTTTTTGTTGCCATTTTTTCGGAGATGACCCGGTTGTCTGCCGGTGTCGGTCTCCGCCTCCATTCGATTCACCCGTCAATCACCCGTGAATCGAAATGGAGGTACATAATGAAGAAAATTAACCTTCGGGAACTTTATCCTGATGTTTATATAACAGACTTTTTTGTAGATGTGACAGAGGAAGTAATGGAGACTATTCGGGCAGCTGAACGTGCGGAGGCTGCGTATGAGCGAAAGATGTATCGTTATAAAGCACAGTATTCTCTGGATTGCGAGAATGGCATTGAAAATGCGGTGCTGTTGAAGCCGCAAACACCGGAGATGCTTCTGGAGGAAAACAGTTTCAGGAGCAGGTCTATGCCGCTGTGATGAAGCTGCCGGAGAAACAGGCAAAGAGGATTTATGCCCGATACTATCTGGGAATGACGGTAAATGAAATTGCCGAAGTAGAAGGTGTAGACCCAAGCCGTGTCCGAGACAGTATTCGCCGTGGACTAAAGCAGCTTGTAAAATATTTTTGATAAAATTTCATTTGATGCGCCTGTTTTTTGCCTTTTTTGTCAGTGTTAATAAGAAGGACAAGTTTTCCTCCTTCATCAGTACATTGACAATCGAATAGACAGCACAACAGGTACATAACTCATGTACGAGCGAATGTGAAACGCCGCGAAGATGGAGCAGTCAGGGAGGTGATGAAAGAACTGCTTCGGAGCGATCTGCGATTTCATAAAACGGATTGTGGCAGATTCATGCCAAAACACCTCGCGGAATAGTGATGTGTGAACAGTAACCAAAAGTTTGACTTGATTCGAAAAAGTATATTGAGTATATTGCAAACAAAAAATGCATATGATATAATGCCAGTAGGCAAAATGATAAGGTTAAATTCATTTATAACACAGCAAAAGCCCCAGAGTTGCGACCTCTGAGGCTTTTTTATTCCGTTTGGGCAGGGTGGCTTATTCCCCCAGGCTGGCTACCAGCTGCTATTTTCTATCCAACCATTTGCAAATGTAGTAGGCGATTACACTTGCCAAGATAGAAAGCATAAATGATAAGATAATATCCATTTACAACACACCCCCTTTCTGCACCTGTCTAGGGGTGGTAGCTCAACTATTATATCATAGAACAATGTGTACAGAAAGACTATACTTGAAATATATACTGGGATAGTGGTGTGTGAACAGTAACTATGTTACAATTAAGTCTGTAATTATTATTAGTCTTTGACATTCCCGCATCTTTTTGATACTATAGAATCAGTAAAAAACTAGCAGACCTCCCATGGGAGAAATCCTATGGGAGGTTTTTGTAACGAGGTGAGGTGTATAATGAAAAAAGAAAACAATTCTGCACATAACCATAACAGAGGAAGCTTTTCCGGAAGGATTGGTTATGTGCTGGCAGTTGCAGGTTCTGCAGTAGGACTGGGAAATATCTGGAGATTTCCGTATCTTGCAGCGAAATATGGAGGCGGAATTTTCCTGCTGATCTATATTCTTCTGACTGCATCATTTGGTTATGTACTGATCATGTCAGAAACAGCCCTTGGACGAATGACCAGAAAGAGTCCGGTAGGTGCATTTGAGCATTTTGGAAAAACGAAATCATTCAAAATCGGCGGATGGTTAAATGCAGTGATTCCAATGCTGATCGTTCCTTATTACAGTACGATTGGCGGATGGGTAATTAAGTATCTTGTGGAATATTTCAAAGGAAATGTCCAGGCAGTAGCGGAAGACGGATATTTTGGAAACTTTATTTCCGATTCCTGGCAGGTGGAACTCTGGTTTCTGGTATTTGCGGCGCTTGTATTCATCATCATTCTCGGTGGTGTACAGAACGGTGTAGAGAGAATGTCAAAGATCATGATGCCGGTTCTGGTAGTTCTGGCAGTCGTAGTTACAATCTATTCTGTCACACGTCCGGGTGCTGTTGAAGGTGTGAAATATTTCCTGATCCCGAATGTGAAAAATTTCTCCTGGATGACAGTAGTAGCAGCGATGGGACAGATGTTTTATTCTTTGTCCATTGCAATGGGAATCCTCTATACTTACGGTTCCTATGTCCGTAAAGATATGGATATTGAGAGATCTACCACACAGGTTGAGATTTTCGATACAGGTATCGCAATCCTTGCGGGACTGATGATTATTCCGGCGGTATTTGCATTCTCCGGTGGAAATCCTGAAACACTTCAGGCAGGACCATCTCTGATGTTTATCACATTGCCAAAAGTATTTGCAAGTATGGGATTTGGTACTGCAACAGGAATCGTATTCTTCATACTTGTATTACTTGCAGCTCTGACAAGTGCAGTTTCCCTGATGGAAACCAGTGTTTCCACATTCATGGACGAACTTCACTGGAGCCGTAAGAAATGCTGCGGTCTGATGGTTGTGATCATGATTGTACTTGGAACCGCATCTTCCATGGGATATGGACTTCTGGATTTTATTCGTATCTTTGGAATGAACTTCCTTGATTTCTTCGATTTTATGACAAACTCAGTAATGATGCCGTTGGCAGCACTTGCAACCTGTATTCTGATTCTTCGTGTTGTTGGTATTGATGGAATGGTAAAAGAAATTGAACAGTCTTCTCCGTTCCGCAGAAAGAAACTGTACAGAGTATTTATCAAATATTTTGCACCGATTTGCCTGATCATTATTTTGCTGAGTTCTATTGCAAACGTTTTGGGAATTATCAGTATGTAAAAAATATATGACTCTTTTTACAAAGAATGCAGCATGGATCAACTGCAAGACAAGAGAAGAAGCAACTGCACAGTTCACCAGGAAGAATGGCTGGCAGGCAAACATGGCAGGAAATCTGCCAATGAATGTGTGAAATGTGGTAAGTGGGAAGAAGTATGTCCGCAGCATATTAAGATCAGAGATGAGCTGGAGAAAGTTGCAGCAGAACTTTTGGGATAAATTGCTATAGATAAGAGTAGAAAAGAGGAGTGAAACATGAAGTTCGATAAAGAGAAAATGCGCTTATACGCAATAACGGACCGTCGCTGGCTTAATGGGCGGAGCCTTAAGGAAGTGGTAAAGGAGAGTCTGGATGGAGGCGTAACCTTTCTGCAGCTCAGAGATAAAAATTCAGATGATGAAACTTTCCTGCAGGAAGCAGCTGAACTTCAGGAATTATGCAGAGATTATAAGGTACCTCTGATCATAAATGACAATGTGGAAATTGCTTTGAAGATGAATGCAGATGGTGTTCATGTAGGGCAGAGTGATATGGAAGCAGGTGCTGTGCGTGAGAAACTTGGACCGGATAAAATCCTGGGAGTTTCGGCACGAACGGTAGAGCAGGCATTGCTTGCACAGGAGCGTGGTGCAGATTATCTGGGGGTGGGTGCAGTATTTGCAACCGGTTCAAAAGCAGATGCGGCAGAACTTCCCCATGAAACACTGAAGGCAATCTGTGAAGCGGTATCTATCCCTGTGGTGGCAATCGGAGGGATCACAGCAGAAAATATATCTCAGCTAAAGGGAACAGGGATTTGCGGTGTGGCAGTGATCAGTGCCATTTATGCTCAGAATAACATTAAAGAAGCAGCAGAAGAACTGAAAGAGGCAGTAGATAAGATTGTATTATAGAAGAAATGAGAGGAAGACAATTATGAGAACTGCACTGACGATCGCAGGAAGTGATTCCAGCGGAGGCGCCGGAATCCAGGCAGATATTAAGACAATGATCACAAATGGTGTATATGCAATGAGTGCCATTACCGCATTAACTGCACAGAATACAACCGGTGTACAGGCAATATTAAATGTAACACCGGAATTTCTGGGGCAGGAACTGGATTCTGTTTTTCAGGATATTTATCCGGATGCGGTAAAAATCGGAATGGTATCAGATAAAGATCTGATTCATGTAATAGCAGAGAAACTGAAACAATATAAAGCGGAAAACATTGTTGTGGATCCTGTTATGGTTGCAACAAGCGGTGCCAAGCTGATCAGTGATGATGCAGTGGAGATATTGAAGCAGGAACTGTTTCCACTGGCTGATGTGCTTACTCCGAATATTCCGGAGGCAGAGGTTCTGGTTGAAATGTCAGTGACCAATGCAGAGGAAATGATAGAGGCTGCCGGAAAGATTTCTGAGACATATCATTGTGCAGTACTTTGCAAAGGCGGACACAGCATTAATGATGCAAATGATCTGCTTTACTATGATGGAAAATATTGCTGGTTTGAAGGAAAGCGTATCGATAATCCAAACACACATGGAACAGGCTGTACGTTGAGCAGTGCCATTGCTTCCAATCTTGCAAAGGGATATGACCTGCAGACTGCTGTAAAACGTTCCAAACAGTATATTTCAGGAGCACTGGCGGCAATGCTTGACCTGGGAAAGGGAAGTGGCCCTATGGATCATGGATTTGCAATCCGAAATGAATATGTGAAAGAAAGTGAAAAGTGAGAATAGCTATGGAAGACAACAAAAAGAAAGGCCTCGGAATGGTTCTGGAAGGTGGAGGTATGCGGGGACTGTATACAGCCGGAGTTCTGGATGAGCTGATGGAGCAGGGGATTTATGCAGATTCTACAGTTGGCGTTTCCGCCGGTGCAATTTTTGGATGTAATTATAAGTCCCGCCAGATTGGACGAACCCTTCGTTATAATACCAGATTCTGCAAGGATAAACGATATATGGGATTGAAAAGCTGGATCACTACCGGCGATCTTTACAGCAAAGATTTTGCATATGGGGAGGTGCCCTGGAAGCTGGATGTTTTTGACACAGAGACATTTGCCAGATCACCCATGAAGTTTACGGTTGTATGTACAGATATTGAAACAGGAAAACCCTGCTATCAGGAATGCAGAATGGGAGACAGGCTGGATGTGGAATGGATGCGCGCATCAGCTTCCCTGCCACTGGCCGCCAGACCGGTAAAGCTGAATGGAAGAATGTATCTGGACGGAGGCATCTCAGATCCGATACCTGTAAACTGGATGCTTTCACAGGGGTATGAGAAAAATGTGGTAGTCTGTACCCGTCATCCGGGATACAGAAAAGAACATAATAAGCTGATGCCACTGCTCAGACTGAAGTTCAGGGAGTATCCGGAGCTTGTAAAGCTTCTGGATGAACGTCATATTCAGTATAATCGTATGCTGGATAAAATCGCATATCTGGAAAAAGAGGGCAGGATCCATGTTATCCGCCCGGACAGAGACATCAGTGCCAAACCGGTTGAGCGTGATCCCGCCCATTTAAAGGAGATTTATGAGGTGGGACGGAGAGTGATGAAAGCTGATATGGAGAAACTGAAGGCGTATTTGGCAGAGTAATGTTTAGTCTATCAGCAGGTAGCGAATCCGGTGATAGATTTCCATCTGATTGCAATTGACTTTGGGTGAGGAATTATGAACAGCAGCAAGTTATCAGTAAAGCTGTCAGATACAACGAAGTTAGTAAAAACAGACAGGAATAAAAATTGTATAAAACTGGTACATAAACCAATTAAAACAGTACTGATTTATCAGTTGCTGTTTTTTTTTCGCAAAATAATACTTTTGTTCTATTGCTGTAAACAGCAAATATATCAATGTGTTTTCCTAATCTAAATGCTATAATCCGAAAAAAGTCCCATAGAGAAAATGCTATTAAAGGCTATATAATAAAACCATCAAAAACAAGCGCGCTGATAAAAAACAGGAGGAAATTTTACGAAGAGAAGAGGAATGGCTTTAGGTCTGGCGGCATTAATGACCTGTACTGCTTTATTTACCACAACTGCGAAGGCAGAAAACAAGGGTAGTGACGAGAAAGAAACTATAAAATTCACTTACTGGGGAAGCGGAGACGAAAAAAAGGCTATTGAGGAATCTGTAGATAAATTCATGGAAGCAAACCCCAATATTGAAGTGGATCTGATGCATATTCCATCTGAGGATTTCCTGACAAAATTGAATGCTATGATTGCAGCCGGCGAAGCACCGGATGTAAGTTATTCAGCTTCATGGAAATGTCAGATGGGTGAGGATGGCCTGATTTATAATTTCTATGATCTTCTGGATGATATGGGACTTAGTAAAGATGATTATCTGTCTACCTGTTGGTGGAACTGGAGTCCTACAGAATCAGCAGGACCTGTTCAGGCCAATGTTACAACAAATCTGATGTACAATGTAGACTGCTTCGAAGAGGCAGGGGTAGATCTGCCGCCGACTAAGGTAGAGGAAGCCTGGTCATGGGATGAATTTGTAGAGATGGCACAAAAACTGACGCTGGATACAGAAGGAAGAAATGCAGCTGATCCGGATTTTGATGCAAATAATATTAAACAGTACGGTGTAATGTTTGGAACAGACTGGAATGTATATATGCCGTTTATTCTATCAGCAGGCGGCGGTTACTTAAATGAGAGTATGGACGGACTTGGATTAAATGATGAGAAGTCAGCTCAGATTTTACAGAATTTTGCAGATCTGATCAATGTGTACCATGTATCTCCTACAGCAGTACAGAAGAATGCAATGCCAAGTGCAGCAACAGCACTGGCTGCAAAACAGACAGCAATGTACATTGACGGAAGCTGGAACCATCTGGATCTTATGAATTCAGGATGCAACTGGGGCGTAGGTGTTCTCCCAATTGATGAAAACTATACTACTTTCTTTGATGGTGGTTCTTTGATTATATTCAAGAGTACAAAGCATCTGGAGGCTTCCGAAAAACTTTATCTGTGGCTTACAAATCCAGAAAGTTCAGAAAGAATCACAGAATTATACAGAACTTTATGGATGCCTGTACAGACAGAATATTATACTGATCCGGATAAGATTGATTTCTGGGCATCTGAAGAATTGCCTGCAAGACCAGAGGGCTTTCAGGACGCTATTGTAAAGGCAACTTATGATCATGCAGTAGTGGCAACCGAAATTAACGTAAAGAATTTTAATGAGATTAATACATTAGTGGGCTCTGCACTGGAACAGGTGTGGTCTGGAAAGAAAACGGCAGAAGAAGCAATGACAGAAGTAAAAAGCCAGACGGATTCTTTGGTAGAAGGAACCTATTCAGGAGAACGTTCTTAAAGTATTCAAGTGAAAGGCTGCTTTTGGCAGCCTTTCCTGATTGAAATAGCTATAATGCCAGAAAGGAATAAATATGCAGACGAAAATAAAGTATAAAATGACAAATCGCGAGAAAAGAGAAAATCGTTGGGGAATTTTATTCAGTCTTCCCTGTATTCTGGGATTTTTGATTTTTGCATTGCTTCCGATGGCAGTCAGTCTGGGATTGAGTTTTACAAATTTTAATTTTACAACAGGCGGACAGTTTATAGGAATCAGCAACTATAAAAATCTGTTCAGTGGAAGTGATCCGTATTTTTATAAATCATTACTTGTAACAGTAATTTATGTTGCGCTTTCTGTACCGACAGCTATCATATTTTCTTTTTTTATAGCAATGCTGTTAAATACAAATGTAAAAGGAAAAGGATTTTTCAGAACAATCTTTTATCTTCCGACTGTAGTTCCGATCGTAGCAATGGCAGCGATTTGGATGTGGATTTTCAATCCGGACATGGGATTGGCAAACAATATTTTAAAGGCAATGCATTTACCGGTAAGTACATGGCTTTCAGGTGAAAGTTCAGTTATTCCCACACTGGTTTTTATTAATCTGTGGACTACCGGATCAACAATGGTAATTTTCCTTGCCGGAATGCAGGATGTACCAAGACAGCTTCTGGAAGCAGTTGAGATTGATGGAGGCGGATTCTGGGCAAAGCTGCTTCATGTTACGATTCCTATGATGACTCCTACAATTTTTTATAATGTGGTAATGGGAATCATCAATGGATTCCAGATATTTACCCAGTCTTATGTTATGACACAGGGTGGACCAAACAATTCCAGTTTGTTCTATGTATACTATCTGTACAGAGAAGCATTTGAGTTTGGAAGAATGGGAAATGCCTGTGCAGTTGCCTGGGTATTGTTCCTGATCATTATGGTACTGACTGCAGTCATATTTAAGTTTTCCAACCGTTGGGTTTATTATGGAGGAGAATGAATATGAAGAATACAAAGAAAATTATTTCAAAAATTCTAATATACTTTGCGCTGATTTTAGGTGTTTTGTTTTGTCTGGTTCCTTTGTACTGGATGATCAGAAGTTCACTGATGAACACAGTGGAAGTGTTTATGATGCCGCCTCGCTGGATTCCTTCCAAATTTATGTGGGAAAACTATCAGGAAGTTTTTGATACACTTCCCTTTGGAAAATATTTCCTGAATTCATTTATTGTAACCGGAGGATGTGTAGTGGGAACAATGCTTACCAGTTCCATCTGTGCATATGGATTGGCAAGAATTAAATGGAGAGGCAGAAATGTGGTATTTGCCTGCATCATCAGCAGTATGATGCTTCCAGTTGCGGTTACTTTGATTCCTACATTTCTGATGTGGAGAACTATTGGAATAACAGACAGCTTTATTCCACTGATTGTTCCGGCATGGTTTGGAGGCGGTGCATTTTACATATTCCTGCTTCGTCAGTTTTATCTGGGAATCCCGAAGGATTTTGATGAGGCAGCATATCTGGACGGTGCTTCCCATATTCAGATTTTTACAAAAATTATCCTGCCAATTACAAAACCGGCCCTGGCTGTTGTAGGTATGTTTGCGTTTTTAAATTCCTGGAATGATTTCCTGAGTCCGCTTGTATATTTAAATTCTGAGAAAAAATATACAGTTGCACTGGGACTTCAGTTGTTTACTGGTTCTTACAGAGGTGAATGGAATTTAATGATGGCAGCAGCCTGCCTGGTGCTTGCACCTGTTGTGGTTGTATTTGCCATTGGTCAGAAGTATCTTGTTGAGGGTGTAACAATGTCTGGTGTGAAAGGCTAAGAATAGGAGGAAAAACAATGCATTTAAGAGGAAATGTGATTTATAATACATGGGAAAATTTCTGGAAAAAGGCATATAAGTCTTCTTATTTCAGAGCACAGTATGATGAAACTTCGGAGCGCACAGACTGGTCATTAAGTGAGAGACAGCTATTTACACAGTCAAATGGAAGAACACTTTTGGGCCAGGATACCATGGGCAGACTGCACTTTTTGTGCACTCCTCATGATAAAATTTATGCAGTACCATCCGGAGGAACAGATCTGGGAGGACAGTTTAAAGGATACATAGGTCAGTATTATCAGAATGATACAGCATTACTTCTTGGAAAAATGAAATATGATCTGGAGCTGGACAATGGTCTGATGATCTCAGGTGCAAATAAGCAGTCATGGACAACTTATTATGATGATTTTCTTCCGGTTACTGCTACAGAGCATCCGGAACTGGAAACCAGAATATTCTCTTTTGCGCCGATTCTGGAGAAAGAAGCAGTTCCGGCATCATCAATCCATCCGGTTCCGGGACCTGCAGGAGCATTCTACTGTATAGAAGTAAAAAATATTTCCGGATGCAAAATGAAAGGAAAACTTCGTCTGTCATTTGACCAGAAGTTTGTAAATCAGTTTGAGCATTATGGGAAATATTTCGATGATTATACAGTAACACCATATAAATCAGAATGGGATCAGAAATTGCTGGTATTATGGCACCCGGAAGCCTGTGCAGCAATTCAGCTTCTGGATTCCGTATGTGAAGGCCAGGGAGATAATCCTAGAATTTATGTACCATTTGAATTAAAAGCAAATGAAAGCAGAACATTTACAACAGTAATTGCTCTTACTCCAAAGAGAGAAGAGATTTATTCTGCCCTTGGAACACTGTATCAACATACACCGCTGGAATGGTTGAATGTTACTGATGATTTCTGGAAAGAAAGATTTGGAAAAATCACTACAGATATTCGGGAAAACCAGGAGGCTGGTGAGAAATACCGTGATATGCAGGTACGGTTTATTCTTGATAATTTTAACTGCCTTTCTTTCAGAGAAGATGGAAGTTTTCTGACCAACTGGCAGGGGGCACCGTCCCATAGTCTTTCGAGGCTCTGGGGAATTGATATTACTCCTGATGTGGTAAGTGTTATGTATGCAGTACCTGAGGTAGGAAAAAGTGCAATGTTTTATCTGGCAGAAAGAAACCGGCCACGTTATAGCCTGTATTCGGATCATAGTATGTTTTACTATATTTCTCTGCTTGTAATAGCAGGAAAATATCTGGAGCTGACAGGAGATGAGAAATTCTTCAGAGATCATCCGGAACTGGTTGCTGCTATTGATGAGATCTACGATGGAATGATGAAGCATAAACATAAAGAAAAAGCACTGATTTCTAGCAGATACGCCAGCGATCTTATTGTATTCCGCAAGTATGATTACGGTGCAAATGTACAGTGTTATTATGCGTTGAAATCTTACAGAAGAATTCTGAAACTTCTGGAACGGGATGCGACAGATGTGGACAGATTTATGGAACAGATGAAAGCAGACATGAAAGAACTGATGGAAGGTAGCGGACCATTCGGCAGACAGATTACAGGCGGAAACAACTTAGGTGAGAATGAGGAACGCTTCTATATCCAGGATGATCTGAATTATTATGGTGGTGAGGATACTGCTACAGTTATGGCACCTTTGTATGGGCTATATGAGTTCGATTATGAGCCATATGTAAATCTTCATAGATATGCACGTTCTATGTATATCACAAACTATGATCCGGAATTCCAGACAATGCGTGAATTACATTTTGGCATGAATCCATCTGCAACAGGCTGTACTTTAAAACTTGGCGGAAGTCTTACCAGACAGGAAATGCTTGATAACCTGAATCTCCTTTACGAACGTCTGGATGAAACAGGCTCACTTTTCTGGTGGCCAAGAGCAACAAATAAGAAAAGATGCCTGACTAGATGCAGCCAGGGACAGGGGGCATGGATTCAGCAGAGTATTGAGCAGTGGTTTGGTCTCAGGATGGATGGAACACAGAAAACGCTGGTCATCAAGCCACAGGGATTGCTTTCCGGTTATAAACTTCAGAAAACACATCTTGGAGCTTATGTTTTTGATATTGAATATAGAGAAGAAAAAGGAAAAACTGTTATTAATATTAAAAACTAGGTAATTGCGAAACTCGCGGTGCTCGTTCGTAACCTTGAACCAAAACAAGGAAGAATTCGCGAAGAGCACGACTTGTGGAATGAAAAATGGATAATCGCACATGTTAGGCGCACTTTAATAAGCTATGGACTTTATGAAAGTGGTAAGTCCTAAGCTATGAGTGGTTTTATGCTTCGAATATATTCGTGGTGATTGATCTTATCTGCGAGAACAACAGTAATAAGTTGTGTGATCCCGGCAAGAATCAGATCAGCATGCAGAGTCCTCTCATTTTGGGTTCGGCGTCCTGCAAGACAGAGATTGTCTTTGATGTGGTTGATATCTCTTTCGACAACAGTCCTGATTTTATAGGTATCATCCCATTTTTCGGTGCCGCGGATCGTTCCGGGATAAGCACGAAGATCCTTTTCCGGGTAGATGTAGACCATCCGCCCACATTTAGAAGAAGTACAAGGGTTGTCACAGAAACAATGACGATGGGATTTTTGAGTTGATTTATCATAAATCCATTTCATTCTTGGACAGACAAATTTATATCTTGTTACTCCACTGTGAAGTTTGGAAGTGCCTTCGTACTTCATTTGTAAAGAAGGATCATGGGGACAACACGGAATACCATCTTCATTGATGGAATAATCCAGATTTTCAAGTCCGGATCTTGCATTCAGCGGAATATAAGCTTTCGAGAAATGTTTGTCATTACCAAAAGTGTCACCGGTAAGAAGGCTCTTATAGAGTTGTGCGGTATCGAAAGCAGCATCACCCAGGAAGGTTTTTGGATTAATCAAAGGATGCTTGGAAAAGAAGTCCTTAAGTGTGGGGATTAAAAGCTTTGAATCATGAACACATTTATCTTCGTCAGGGGAATCGGATTTCTTTTCGACAACGATATCAGGATGTGAAGCCATAAAGTTTTTGTTATAAAAAGATATGTGGCGGATGATGCCCAATCCGTTAGTGACAATGCCGAACTTGAAGACATAGCAAAAATGCCCATTGATATAGAGCTGCTTAATCTCAGGATTAGCAGAAGCATGAGAAGGCATGGAACCATAGGCAGCTTTATAAGGATCATAGGATTTATCAAAGCCCTGAGCTTTCGCGTATGCCTTAAGCTGTTTGATGATCCTGTTAGCATACTTGGGATTATTTTCGGTAACAAATGCTTCTATGCCGGAAGAATCAAAGATGGTCATATCCGCTTTTGCAGAGTCAATCGCCTGACAGATAGGCTCGGTAACATCAACAAGGTTATCGAAAACAAGCTGGAGGTCATCTAAAAAATCCTGTTTGAATCGGGTGATTTTGGAAGCGTCTGGGACTTTAGTAAAACCACAGAATTCCCGAAGTGATTTTGAGTAAGCGAGAAAAGTCAGGAGAAGCTGATCCGTAGGGATAGAGAAAATACGTTGAATAATCAAAGCCCACAGAAAAGCTTGCAAAGGGTATTTACGGGTTCTGCCCGTCGATGCATAGAAATGATTTCTAAAAGAAATCGGAATTAACTCATCAATATCGATATGGGTTTCTAATAGAGAAAGAAAAGCAGGTTTGTCATTTTCAAATTTTTCATGGCAATCTGAAAAAATATCTGCCAAAGAAAGCTGTTTATATGGTATCATAAGTATCAGAATAACTCCTTTCTTGGATGTAGGTTTATAGTTTTTAGTCAACTCTATTATACCATATCCGGTGAGGAGTTATTTGTTTATAGGTAACAAAAAATGCCGTATTTATGCGGCTTGTGGCGTTTC
>NZ_JBWJVQ010000239.1:0-12674 GCF_056339875.1 Blautia sp. ZXY-1-C6 | reverse complement strand
GGGCGGCTGAGCCTTCGTCCATTTTGTGGATTTTCTCAAAGGACTGGGACAGGACTTCCAGGTCTGCGCCTTCCTTTACATGATAGGAAAATTCCTGGGAATCGCCTGCCATAATTCCTGCGGAAGCACAGAGCGGCATGATCTGGATCCCACCGTTTTCTTTTTCGAAAGGCATCATGATCTTGTATGGTGCTGTAAAAGACAGATCTTCCAGAATAGTCCTTCCGTCTTTTAAGGCTGCGCAGGCGCTGATGCGGGATATTTTTCCGAATTTGTTATCCATAGGCATTTTCCTTTACATTCCTTCCAGGAGTACGTTTTTCTTGATCCACTCTACCACTTTATCTACGTTCTCATCTCCGCGGATATTTGTAAACTGGAATGGTCTGTCACCACGCATTTTTTTGGAATCTCTTTCCATTACTTCAAGACTTGCACCTACATATGGAGCCAAGTCTATCTTATTAATTACAAGAAGATCAGAACGTGTGATTCCAGGACCGCCTTTACGCGGAATCTTATCTCCTTCTGCTACATCAATGACGAAGATGGTTGCATCTACCAGCTCCGGACTGAATGTTGCAGACAGGTTATCTCCGCCGCTTTCGATAAAAAGAAGTTCAATATCAGGGAAGCGTTCCATCATCTCATCTACTGCTTCCAGATTCATGGAAGCGTCTTCACGTATGGCTGTGTGAGGGCATCCGCCTGTCTCTACACCAATGATCCTCTCTACAGGAAGAACGCTGTTCTTTGCAAGGAACTGGGCGTCTTCTTTTGTGTAGATATCATTTGTGATGACACCAATGCTGTAATCCTTTGCCATCTTTCTTGACAGTGCTTCAATAAGTGCTGTTTTTCCGGAACCCACAGGTCCGGCAACTCCGATTTTTACGTATGACATAACCGATTTCCTCTTTTCTACTTTACTTGTTTATAGCTTCTTATAATCTGTTTACTGACTTTCCACATATTATTTTTGAAGATTTCATATTATACACATGATTCTGTTTCTATCCACGCTTGAGCCTGGAATAACCTAATACCAAATTCAAGCTACGACATATATAGCCTGGAATACAACTTCTCATGCTGGATTCCTCTGATATCAAATCCAGGTGCAGAGAGACATAAGTCCTCCTCGCTTCTGTTCATGACATCCTTTAATATCTCATCAAATTCCCCATAGCATCCGCTCAGAAGCTGCTGCCCGGATGTCTGGCTGAGGGGGATTGTTTTTACGCAGTTGGTGACGATTGCAGATGTCTGGGCATATAGATAATGTGTCAGCGCCTCTTCCAGAGGAATCTGCATTTCTGCACAGAAAACTCCGTAAATACAGCAATGATTTACTGCTTTTCCCTTTCTCGCATCCAGATATTCCCTGAAAATCCCTGTTTCACTGATGGAAAGTCCAAGCTTTTCAATGGTCTTGGCAAAACGGGAACCCATTTTTCTGGCAGCTTCTCTCTGTTCCATAGGAATTCTGGATGCTTCCAGAAGTTCTTCCAGGTACAGAAGTTCCTGCAGGTCTTTTTTCTCTGCAGCTTCGTATGCAAGTCTGGCTGCCAGAAGTTCTGTATACGCAAGATTCCATTTGATTTTGTGAGTGATGTACTCTCTGGCTGTGTCTACATTGTGGACAATTCCACGCTGAATATAAGTCTCAAGTCCCTGGGAGTGGGAATATCCTCCAATAGGGAACAGCGCATCATTTACCTGTAGAAGATAGAACTGTTTTTCTGACATGAAGAACCTCCGTTGTTATTAATGATGATGATTATGAATACTTGCAGAAATTCTCCTGTCAAAGTCCAGCTTCAGCACTTCTTTCTCCGCCTGAACTCCATGGATTTTCTGAAGCATAACAAACATTGGCTCGTTATAGATCGTGATAAACGTATCATTCTCTCCCCAGAAAAGCGGTGCATGTCTGTTTCCGATTTCGTAGCAGACTTTTGCAGACATTTTCTCATGTCCCGGAGTCAGAGAAACACGGATAACTTCGCATGGCGGTGTATTTACCACTACAAGCTTCTCATCATCTGCGTAGATCACATCATCCTGATACAGACCTCTGGCGAGAATGGAATCGTCCATGCGAATTCCCACTTCTGTTCCTTTGTCTGTTGTTTTTTTATGTATTTTCTTAAATGCTTCGTGCCATTCAATATCTACATATTCTATTGTTTTTCCTGTAGTATCAAAGTCATGAAGCTTTCCTAAAACCTGTTCACACAGCATTATTTTCAACCTCCAGAATCTGCTTTATGTTTTATTAATACCACCTGTTCTTCAATTGATAAGGTTTATTGATTGTTTTCTTACCAAATCTGAAGTAACATCATAACTCCAGGAACCCATGCAGTTACGATTCCTTCAAATACCTGAAGATATGGAACGAATTTTCCCAGTTTCTTTCCGCAGATATCTTCTACGAAAGCAGTTCCCCAGAGAATTGCCCACAGATACCAGATTGCTGCCCAACGCAGATCCGGTGTGATTCCCAGTGCAGTGCTTCCTGTAAATCCCTCGATTGTACCGAAGATCACCGCATTGATGGCTACAAAAGTAGAAAACCATGCAAATGGGATAGGGCTTGCTTTCAGGAATTTACTCAGGGCTACGAAAAGATAGGTAAAACAGAACAGCAGTCCTGTTCCTGCTGCATAATAATTGCCCTGCACCAGATTGACAAAGTTAATAAATAAAGAAAGACCACCTGTAAAGATGTTCATAATGGCGGTTGATTTTCCGTCTACATTGTATAAAGAACACATACCATTGTTGATCAGTACGATTCCTACGAATAAAAGACAAACTCCTAACATAATATTCTCTCCTCTCCTGCTTCTTCAGTATATTTTTCTGTTTATATTTCGTAAGTGGAAATACTTTTATTCAACACGCATAACAAGATGAATAAATCCAGCTTATTTTCATATAAAAATCAGAATTTTATACTGACAGGACTGTCATTATATTGTTTGGTAAGTTCTTATAAAAGTTCTCACAAAACTCCATAAATAACAGTCCTGCGAATATCATTTTTATGATCAGATAACCAGAATGTAATGGTTTAAAGTTGTTTAGAACAGACTGTAAAGCTGTGTCAGCGGAAGCTTCTCTGCCGGTTTGGAAGTGATCTCTTCGCCGTCAACAGTAACCTTATATGTCTCCGGATCTACAGTCAGTTCCGGTGTTCTGTCGTTAAATACCATATCTTTTTTGCTGATATTTCTGCATCCCTTTACAGGTACTACAGTTTTCTCAAGACCGTATTTCTCTTTTACATTCTCATCCATGGCAGCCTGGGATACAAAGGTCAGGCAAGCTTCATTCTTAGCTTTTCCATGAGCTGCAAACATTGGCTGATAGAGAACCGGCTGTGTTGTCGGAATGGATGCATTTGCATCGCCCATCTTAGATGCAATGATCATACCGCCTTTGATGATAATATCCGGTTTTGCACCAAAGAATACTGGATTCCAGAGAACGAGGTCTGCAAATTTACCTTCTTCCACAGAGCCCACATACTGGGAAATACCATGTGTGATCGCCGGGTTGATGGTATATTTGGAGATATAACGTTTTACACGGAAGTTGTCATTATCGTGTCCTGCATCTTCCGGAAGTGCACCTCTCTCATCTTTCATCTTGCTTGCTGTCTGCCAGGTACGTGTGATAACCTCACCTACACGTCCCATAGCCTGAGAGTCAGAGCTCATCATACTGAAGATACCCATATCATGAAGAACATCCTCTGCTGCAATTGTCTCAGGACGGATTCGGGAATCTGCAAATGCAACATCTTCCGGAATTCTCTTGTCAAGGTGATGGCAGACCATCAGCATATCCAGATGCTCATCCAAAGTGTTTACTGTATATGGCATTGTAGGGTTTGTGGAGGATGGCAGTACGTTCGGAGCTGCTGCTGCGCGGATGATATCCGGTGCATGTCCACCGCCTGCACCCTCTGTATGATAAGTATGGATAGTTCTGCCGCCGATGGCTGCAAGTGTATCTTCCACACATCCACCTTCATTTAATGTGTCTGTATGGATGGCAACCTGTACATCATATTCATCTGCCACATTCAGACAGTGATTGATAACTGCAGGTGTTGCACCCCAGTCCTCATGAATCTTCAGTCCCATAGCTCCGGCCTTGACCTGCTCAATGAGAGGAGCTTCGTCTGAGCAGTTACCCTTTCCAAGGAAGCCTAAGTTCATCGGGTATTCCTCGGCTGCCTTTAACATCATTTTTAAGTTCCATGGTCCAGGTGTACAGGTAGTCGCATTTGTACCGTCTGCAGGGCCTGTACCACCACCGATCATAGTAGTTACACCGCTGTATAATGCACAGTCGATCTGCTGCGGACTGATGAAATGGATATGGGTATCAATTCCACCTGCAGTTACGATCATTCCCTCTCCTGCAAGTGCTTCTGTAGATGCACCCACTGTCATTCCAGGTGTGACGCCATCCATGATGTCCGGATTTCCGGCTTTACCGATTCCTGCAATCTTGCCGTCTTTGATACCGATATCTGCTTTTACGATTCCTGTAGAGTCTACGATCAATGCATTGGTAATTACCAAATCCAGATCTCCGTCTTTGCTGCAGGTTTTTACAGACTGTCCCATACCGTCACGGATTGTCTTGCCGCCGCCGAACTTTACTTCGTCTCCATAGGTTGTATAATCTTTTTCTACCTCGATCACAAGGCTTGTATCTGCCAGACGTACCTTATCTCCTGTAGTCGGGCCATACATTGCCGCATATTTGCTTCCGGAAATTTTTGTACTCATTATTGTCCCTCCTTACAGAAATCCTTTTAATTTCGCAGTTTCCATGGATGCTGCTTTTGTATCGTCAGTTGCCTGGGCGCGGGTGAGATCATTCAGTCCGAATACTCTCTGTCTGCCGCCTATTTCTGTAAGCTGAACCTCTTTTTCTTCACCCGGCTCAAATCTTACAGATGTTCCTGAAGGAATGTCCAGATGATATCCATAGGCTTTTTCCCTGTCAAAAGAAAGGCATTTATTTACTTCAAAGAAGTGAAAATGAGAACCGACCTGAACCGGTCTGTCGCCTTTGTTTGCCACTGTTACTGTCACTGTTTTCTTGCCTTCATTAAGTGTGATCTCACGATCTGCGGCCATAATTTCACCGATCTTCATGCTCATTCTCCTCCTTACTGAATTGGATTATGTACTGTCACAAGCTTGGTTCCATCCGGGAATGTTGCCTCTACCTGAACTTCACCGATCATATCAGCAACACCATCCATTACGTCATCCTTTGTAAGAATCTTGGTTCCAAGCTGCATCAGCTCTACTACTGTTTTACCATCTCTTGCAAGCTCCAGGAGTTCAGAACTGATATACGCAAGTGCCTCCACGTAATTCAGTTTCAGACCTCTTTCCTTTCTCTCTTTTGCAAGATTTCCTGCCATATGAAGCATTAATTTTTCCTGTTCTTTGGGATTCAGCCTCATGATATTCCTCCTCTCGAATTGTGCGGATTATAATATGCAAAAATCTGTTACTGTTCACTCCGTTCTCAGTAACGTAGCCAAAATTCATTCCAGATTGCCTGCGGCAATGGAATTTTGGCTTGTATGTCTCGGGATTTTGGCGTATTCATGCCAAAACACCTCGCGGGATAGTGGTGTGTGAACAGTAATAAAAATCCTCGCAGTACACAAAAAAGAGCAGGCAATGGGATTCTTTCTCAGACCCCATTGTCTGCTCTTTGTACGAAAATTTTTATATAGGGGATTATAACTTGTGTTTCTTTGATGGTCAAGATGTTTTTTGTGAATTTTTTGTTTTTTACATTACACCAACCATAACACTATCTTCTTTTTGTAACTCGAATTTTATAAAACTTTCGCAAGAAATTCTTTCGTTCTCTTATGTTGTGGCTTTTCAAATACTTCTTCTGGAGAACCGTCTTCTAATATAGCTCCCTGATCAAAAAACAATACCCTGTCACTCACTTCTCTGGCAAATCCCATTTCATGGGTAACTATAAGCATTGTAATTCCCTCTCCTGCCAATTTCTTCATTACATCAAGTACTTCTCCTACCATTTCAGGATCTAATGCTGAAGTTGGTTCATCAAATAAAAGAATTTCAGGATTCATAGCCAGTGCTCTTATAATCGCAACCCTTTGTTTTTGACCTCCGGAAAGCTTTGATGGATAAGACAGTGCTTTCTTCTCCAACCCAATTCTTTTTAACAGTCCTATTGCTTTTTCATCCGCTTCTTCTTTTTTCCATTTTCCTAATCTTACAGGTGCAAGAGTTATATTTTTCAGCACTGTCATGTTTGGAAATAAATTGAAATGCTGAAATACCATTCCTACATTTTCTCGATATTTATCAATATCTTTCCTTTTTTCCAGAATGCGCTCCCCTTCTATAATAATTTCTCCTTCATCTGGTACCTCCAGAAGATTCAGGCATCTCAAAAAAGTAGATTTTCCAGATCCTGAAGGGCCAATAATACAGACACATTCACCTTTTCGTATTTCTATATTAATACCCTTGAGAACCTGCACATTTCCAAAAGATTTTTTCAGATTATGTACACTAATCACTTTGTCTCATTCTCCTTTCCATCTTTTCGAGAAATATAGAGAGTATTTTCACAATCAGATAATACATAATTCCAGCAGTTATCAATGGTATAAACATCTGATAGGTTCTTGATGAAACATAACTAGAAGCTTTGGTAAGATCCATAATACCTACATATCCCAAAATGGAAGTTTCCTTAATCAACTGTATAAATTCATTTCCCATTGCAGGCAGAATATTTTTTAAAGCCTGTGGAATAATAATAAATCTCATTGTATCTTTATATCCAAGTCCCAGAGATCTTCCGGCTTCCTGCTGTCCTTTATCAACTGCCATAATTCCGGCACGTATCACCTCAGACACGTAGGCACCACTGTTAATCCCGAAGCTCACAACTGCTGCCACATATCCCAACCGGCTATGAAAGACAGCAAAATACACGATCATCAATTGTAATACCGAAGGGGTTCCACGAATCACATCTACATATATATGGATAATCCTCGACAATACAGTTTCTTTTTTCTTACGATCGGCATTCAATTTTATCATTGCTGCCATTAATCCAATCACAGTTCCCAAAAGTACTGACATGATTGAAACCAGGAGCGTAACCTGTAGTCCATTCAGGTAATATTTCCAACGGTTATCCTGCAGAAAAATAAATTTGAAAGTTCCAATTATTCCTGTGTTATCTGCTATCTGAACTTGCGTTGTATCATTTTCTCCTGAGAAAAATTTTTCATAAATCTGGTCATATTCTCCATTATCTTTTAACTTTTTCAGTCCCTTATTTACTGTATTTAAAAGTTCTGTATTTCCTTTTTCAATACAATACACTGTATCCTCTTCCGTTCCATCCACTTTCTGATAAACAATATCATCATTCTGTCTGCAGTAAATCTCTGCCATAATAGTATCAATTAAGACAGCATTTACACCTCCGTTTTTCAGTTCCATTACTGCACTTGCAGCGTTTTTAAAGCGGACAACTGTTGCATTTTCAACAACACCATAGTCTGTATTCTCTCCGGATACAATGAAATCACTCTGGGATCCTTCCAAAACTGCTACTCTTTTCCCGGATAATCCAGCAAAATCATACAAAGGTGTTTTCTGACTGCTTACAATACTCTGGGATCCCGTATAATAAACATCCGAAAAATCTACACTTTTTTCCCTTTCTTTTGTTGGTCCTATCGCTGCCGCAATAATTTGAATATTTCCGGTTTCCATAGAACCAACCAAAGAATCAAAGGGCATATCTTTCCATTCCAATTCCAGATTTTCTTCTTGGGCAATTGCTTCCAGAAGTTCATAATCAAAACCCGTGAGATTTCCATCACTGTCCAGATATTCAAACGGTGCATATTCTGCATTCGTTCCGACAGTTATCTTTTCCTTAGCATAGACACTCTGCGTTCTACATGCACATAAGAAAAACAGAGTAAGCATGATGCATGAAAAAATTTTTATTCTCATTTTATCACTCATAGCTGGTCTCCTATAATGTGAGTTTTAGCGTATAAATGTTTCATATGCTTTCATATTCTGTTTATCTGCCCTAGCCGGATCTTTAAAATAGTCAAATTCTGTAATTTCCTGTCCCAGATATCCCTTATATCCATGACGATTGATTGCCTTCAGAAACTCCTCAAGATTATGCGTTCCATCCCCCCAAATCAGATGACCATAAGGATTTCCATCAATAAAATGCATGTGGATAATATCATCTCCAAGTATATCAAACCATTGATCAATTGTTTCACCGGCAACTCCCATTGCTGTGGTATCAATCATCGCTTTCAGATTTGGATGATTTACTTCATCCAGCATTCTTTTTACATCATATACCGTAGTAGCAAGGTTGGATTCCTGCGGACGAAGAGATTCCATTGCCAGTCGGATATTTTTTGTTTTGGCATATTCTGCCAGAACAGACAGCATTTCCCTTGAACGTTTCCAGGCTTCCTCCCTGTCTTCATTCCAATATCCCCATCCTGAATTGATTGCCATTGTTTCTACACCCAATTCTTCACCGGCATCCAGAGCTTTCTTAAAATATGCCATACTTTTTTCAAACTGCTCTTTTTCCTGTGCAGCGAACTGATATTGGTATGTACAATTTTCCGGTGTAATCACCTTCACAGTCAAATCTCTTTCATCAAGAAGTTTTCTGACATGTTTACAGTCAGAATATTCTATATAGCTTAAAAAGAAATGCGGTGTTCCAGGCCATAACTCAATTGTTTTAAATCCGGCTTCTTTTTGTGCATCAAGAAAATATTCCAATGAATAAAATAAATAATGAATATTCATACCTGCCAATTGTTCTCTGTTGATTAATTTCTCCATTTTATCCTCCATGCTTTCTTCTGTTACCTGTTCACAGCTCAATAATACCCATATAATTTCACTTTCCTATTTTTCCAGTTTACTACCCATATATCTATGAAAATCAGGATCTGACGGAATATTCAAATCTATCTTTCTTGCCCGTGATGTCATAACAAACAACATTTGTACAGGCAGAATATATTCCAGAATTGAAAACTCAGGATCGTCTGTAAATTTACAGTTCAGTATATATTTTATATTTTCATCTACCTGTTTGGAATTAATCCCAAATAAACAGTAACCCTGCTTTGTATAATAATCGAACAATTTTTCCATTCGATTTCTTTCATAACCATTAGGTGGAAAAATATATAAAAAGTTAGTTTTTGAAGTGACAGCATTATACATACCATGCATAAATTCTTCTGCCTCATATCCCCTCACCGGAAATCTGCAGGTCTCAGAAAATTTTAATATTCCCTCCAGTAGCAAACTCCTCATTTTATTACCGGAAATAAGTATCATATCTTCATTATCTTTTAGTTTCTCTGATATTTTTGAGCACCAGAGTTTGCTTATCTGCAGAATATTTTTCATATTCTTTATTACAACATCTATTCGCTTTTTATAGTTTTCAGCTTCTTTTTCTGTAATCCTTCCAATGCTTTCGGCAGTATCAATAATCCATATCATCAAAGTCAATACTGTTGCCGTAAAACCTTTGGTTGTTGCACCAGCATCTTCATAACCACATTCAATATATATGTTAGCATCTGCATGTCTGGTAATTTCCGTATCATATTCACCGGTCATTGAAATTGTGACAATGCCGCGCTCTCTAACATCATCCAGTGCCTTTATGACTGCTGCACTGGTTCCCTGTTGTGAAATTCCTGTTACCACTGCGCTTTTTGAAATAAGTTCATAATCCTCTATAAGCATTACTGGGTATACAGGTGTAACCCGTATACCCAGTAATTTCTTTGCAAAATCGGCTACAGCTACTGCTGCATTATAAGAAGATCCTGAACCTGTCAGGTAAATTTCTGATATTTTCTTATCTTTCAGCACTCTGTTGCTGTCCTCAAGAATTTCCTTCTTATTTTCCAATATGTATTGCAGGATATCAGGAGTCTCATATATGTAATCCATTGCATTTCCATGGTACAGCATATATTTTCTCCTCTTTGTCATTCACTCTATATATTATATTTCTAATCCTCGTATGGTTTTCCGTATCCAAAAGCACCATTGAGTGTACATACATGTGCTGCAAATTTAGAAGCTTCTTTTAAAGAAGTACGGATTGCTTCCTGTCTGTCAGTTCCTCTTTTCAGCTGATCAATATAACAATCCATAAAAGAGGTCAAAAAAGAATCTCCGGCACCCATTGTATCTACCACATTGTCAATAAGTGTTGCCGGCTGTGTATAAAACTGTTCACCATCATACATAATGCAGCCTTTAGAACCTCTGGTAAGAGATACCAACTCCGGTCCCAGGGAATGAATAAATTTCAGATGTTCTTTTGCTGCTTCATCATCTCCGTCAAAAGAACAAAATGCATATGTAATGTATGGTGCATATTTTTCATAATATTCTTTGGAAGAGTCATCAGAAAAATCGAAGGAAATTTTTATACCAGCCTCTTTCATAACTTTCAGCTGTGATTCTGTATAGCAATAATTTCCCGTATGCACAAAATCAAATTCTTTCATATATTCAAGGTCAAAACGGTCAAGAATATACGGAGTCTTTCCTCTTACTCCACCTTCATTATAATCCCCAAATATACGGTCTCCATCACGAAGTGTACATTTAGACCATCCGTTTTCTCCTACCAACTGTTTGCACTTTACAGTTTCAATTCCAAGTTCATTTAATACTGAAATTACAAATTCTGCAATGTCATCACTTCCAAAATATCCCATATATGCAGCTCTCTCTACACCAAACATTTTGGAATATGCACACAGATTTACACAGTTCCCGCCTGGATACATCATATGAGAATGTTCATACAGATCAACTACATTATCACCAAATCCCAGTACTTTTGTATTATACTTTACCATTTTTCTTCTCCTTTTTCATCTGGCAGATTCATATCTGCCAGACTTGTTACGAAAGAATATTAATATTCTACAACACCCATGTATCTTCTCATATCAAGAGGATGTCTTCTCTTGTCCTGTAAACCTGTACGATATGCTACTGACATTGCATAGAATACCATTGGGCAGAAGTATTCATTTACGCTTTCGTCAATTGCATCAATTCCAAGTTCCTTAGCATCAATTACTTCATATTTCTTTCCGTATTTTTTCAGGAAAGTAAGTGCTCGTTCATCCATAACTCTGGCTGCACCTGTTCCCATAAGAAGAATGTAGAGATGGTCTTCATCTGTGCATTCGAATGGCCCATGGAAATATTCACCGGAATGCAGATAGCAGCAATCCATCCACTGCATTTCCTGAAGAGAACAGATAGAGAAACCATATGCCTGTGAATAAGAAGCACCAGAGCCCATAATATAAAGGAACGGCTCTTCAAAATATTTCTCAGCAAATACCCATGTACGGTTCTGTACTTTCTTTACTGCTGCACGGACAATACCGTCAGCTTTTTCAAGTCCATCCAGTACAGCTTCATATTTTGTATAAGATGGCTCCTGTAACTTCATCAGTTCATTAAGAACACGCATTACAATTCCCTGCGGTCTTTCTTTTTCATTTGTATCATCTTCCCAGCTATATACGACTGGATTCATATCTTCCTGTGCACAGATAGAATTTGGATTATGTGTCATAGTAATCACTGCTGCACCACGTTCTTTGGCAAGTTTCGCTGCATTTACAGTTTCATTTGTATTACCACCATGAGAGCAAAGAATTACAAGTGCACCCTTTTTCAGAAATTTGGATGGGGATACAATCAACTCTTTTGCTGTAAGCCAATGAGAGTGCATAGTTTCTGATTCTGCATTGATAAAATAGAATCCCGGATAAAGATCCACTAAAGAACCTCCACATGCTGTAAAAAATACATCTTTAATCTGTCCCTGCTCTTCATAGATTTTTTTGATTAATTCTTCTGGTCTGTTCATTTTAATAATCTCCTTTTATTTATATTTTTTATTTTATAGTTTTCTATAATCCTGCTGAAATTGTACAGAATACAATTGCTATAACAGCCATGATCAAAAACATTTTCCAGATAGTTTTCCACCACTGTCCAAATGAAATCTTGCAGATTGCAAGCCCCGCTACTGTTGTTCCTGCTACTGGACTCATAAGGTTTGTCAACTGATTTCCATACTGTAAAGCTGTAACTGCCGCTTCCGGATTTACACCATGAAGGTCACATAAAGGTGCCATGATTGGCATAGATAATGCTGCCAGTCCTGAGGAGGACGGTACTAACAATGTCAGTAAAGACTGAACCACATACATCACTGCCGAGAAAACAACATTATTGGATTTTTCTACCAGTCCACTTAATGCATTTAAAATAGTATCAATAATCATTCCATCCTGCGCAATTACCATGATTCCACTGCAAAAACCAATTACCATAGCTGCAAATGCAATATCCTTTACGCCATTGATAAACTCTTCTGCTATTTCTGTTTCATTCATACCACCAAAGATTCCCATCAGGATTCCCATTCCCAGAAAACACATGGATAATTCATTCATATACCAGCCATTTTTTACAAGTCCTACTACCACTATAACCATTCCGATTACT